>DATFQC010000280.1:0-5569 GCA_035264425.1 Anaerolineales bacterium | reverse complement strand
CGTCATGTTGCCCAGCATGCGAATCTGCACACCTTGGGAAATGAGAATAACAGTTCCGAGAATTTGCCCTACAAGTTTCCACGGGGGAGATAATCGATGGGTATCATCCCAAAGCCCAAATATAAAAATAACTATGGATGCCAGCAGAATAGAGCGAACGGCTTCTGAGTGTAAGTTGCCGCTCAGAAGACTCAAAAAAACGATTCCAAATGCTATCGCAAGACCGCCAGCTTTCGGCGTGGGAAATTGATGAATTTTGTGAGGGGAGCTATTAGGCTGATCGATGAGTTGAAAACGAATCGCAGTCTTTATGGCAATCGGCGTGATTGCCAGCGTTGTGAGAATTGCCCAAAATATCGGCGGAAAGAGATGAAGGATCATAACTTGTTCACGAAGAAATGCTGATTGCCCGTTTCATTGTAAACCAGAATATTGGATGAATGTTCAATAGAAGACAAGTGTGAACGGAAAGTTCTCGATTTCTGGAGTAGACTACTTTCTCTTATTGCTGGATCGCACCCAGAGATCCTCAAGAACCCTAAAGAACAGCAATCTCTTGTCGAATACCATTCAAGATTATCGCAGCGAATGTATCTATGAGGCGTAGTAGCCAGCGCATGCTGAAAGGAATTCTGTATTTTGCTGAATCTCCCATTGTGATATTCCTTAGGTGTCAGAGACTCATCACATATTTGGAATATTCCTGAAAAAAAATTAGCGATCAGCTGGGGGACTAGCTATGCCCTAAACGAGATCAGGAGCGGGGCGTCTCGCACTGATTATGTAGCCATATAGCAAGGGCACATCTACATAAGCCGTCTTAAGCTCTGGCCAGTAATAACCGATGGAAAGCTGTGGTTGATCATATACTTTAATATTTTCAAACCCCGCCTGAACCAGCCGGTTTAAGACATCGGTTTCACAGAACCTGCGCATTTCCAGCGTTGTCCCCGGCCCGCCATGAAAGACAAGATTGTCATAAACTTGCAGGCGACCGTCATGGTCGCGATTCACAATTATTTTTTCACCACGAAAAGTAAGTATTTCGTAATCATGTAGGCCAGGAAAATGTTCCACAGTCTGTGTGATTCGCGTATAAGGCACGCTGAATACAAGATGCCCACCGGACTTGAGCAGCCGAAGCAAATTATCAAAGCCTTCTTGCACAGGAGCTAGGATGTGCTCGAAGACATCGGTGGAAATGACAAAGTCATATTTCCCGAGATATTTTTCAGTCAATTTCATAATATCGAGTTGGGGTCTATGATCGTAGAAGGTGTTTTCATAACTAAATTTCTTCATCAGTAAATTGGCATATCCAGGCCAATCGCTCATGCCAATCCCAGAAATGTGCTTGCGCTTTGGCCACTTTTGAAGAGGATTATCTCCCTTCTCTCCGAGAAGATTGCCCAGAACATGGATAATTCCAC
This sequence comes from Anaerolineales bacterium, assembly GCA_035264425.1. Taxonomy (GTDB): domain Bacteria; phylum Chloroflexota; class Anaerolineae; order Anaerolineales; family Villigracilaceae; genus Defluviilinea. The sequence continues at coordinate 4,139 of DATFQC010000280.1, read as the reverse complement.
GAAACCGGGCATTTGCTCCACATCTTTTACAGGTTGCGAGCTCGCGGTGGAAATACTGACTTTCTAGCCGATTCATTCCGCCACATAGGTTGCAGCAGTATTCAATAACTTGGGGTGCATCAAATGGCAATTCCATAAATTACTTTTCCTCAACAGGCTCAACCGTTACCAAAATTAAACGTATATTTCCGGACTTCCATCCAGGAGCACTGGGTCTCGATTTTATCAAAATATCTCCCCAGTTCGGGTATGAGAATTGATGCTTCCTCTGAATGCGCGGCCAGGTTTGGCAATTAGAATGATAATTAATGTAAAGAAATGTAGGATCCAGCTATTATTCAAAGTTGTAGTATGAGCTAAGAAATAGGGTGAACCAGCGTAGTTGCTTTTCTATGCTAAAGATTTTCATTGAATGAAAAGCCGCCTGGCTCAGGTCACTCCAGGCACGCTCATTCTCTATGAGAAACTTAGTGCGATCCATAAGTTCATTAGTCGTGTTCCACAGAAAGCCGTTTTTGGCGTGGTTGACAATCTCCGGCTGCCCTCCGCCGTTGAAAACCACAGGTACGTCTCCAAACTGCGCAGCCTCAATGGTTGATAAGCCGAAATGCTCGAATTTTTCCGGATTTAGGTTCGAAAGCTCATCATAGCCGGTTGCATGCCAGTAAATTTTTGCCTTATCCAGCAGATTTTGTAGTTCTTCAGGACTTGTGTCATACCTTATTTCTATAGGATAACCTTTGGCCATTGTCTCCAAGGCATGGGCATAGCGATTACTTGCTTCATCAGTATGTCTCCTGCCCGCCAAAACAAACTTCCAGTCTTTGGTCCATCCTTTATCATACATCTCAATAAATGTTTTTATCATAATATCCTGCTTTTTATTATGCCCGCCTGCAAAAAAACGCCCAACATTAATAATCATATTTTCTTTGTGAGGATTTATGGATGTTTTCTTGGTTTTCACTGGTGGGTAAAGTACAAAGGAGTTAACTTTCCAGTACTCATCAACCCACTTCTGGGTATATTGTGAGATCGACAGAAACATATCATATGACTTTAGAAATGTCTTGGAAAAAAACCTGCGAAACAGTCCCATAATCGAAAGCGCGGGACGATCCAAATTCCACGGAAACATGCAGGAATAAATATTTACCTTGGCGCGTGCCGGCATCACACTGGAATAGGTGTTATTGATGAAAAGATCATATTCCTTAGTCATAGACGACAGTTTAAATATAGATAGCAAGCTTCCTACCGAGGACTTTTGATTGAAATCGATGTCCACAAATCGAACGTTTGTGTTTTTTATAGAGAGGTTAAATTGCCTCTCCAGCATCAGGATGAACTCTTTTCCAGCAAACTTAGATTCGTCAAAAGCTTCCGTCTTATGGCATAGAATATCAATGGAAGCAGAGGGAAAAATGCGATTTATATAGGCAATCAGATGAACTGTCAGATTTTCGCCCCCTCCCATTGTTGGAAGATAAGCGTTGTATACACAGATCTTTTGAACCAAGGCGGCCGCCAACCTGGGCTTCACTTTTTGGAGCCTAAGTAATACGATGGTATCACTTTTTCTCTTGAGAAGGAATCTTATATGAAGCCTCTTCAGGAGAAATTTTGGAATTTTTATTGCAAAAGACGTCAGCACTTTGAAGTTAGTCTGTCTGTTTACGCCCCTGACAAAACTTTCATAAATAACCTGCCTAAAATACAAAAAAAGCACCTTTAGGAAAAAGCCAGCAGGTGAGTTTTTCAAATGTATCAGGAGTTTGTTTCTCAAAACTAAGAATGTAAATAATGGCGACCATTCTCCTGAAGTTGCTGCATGAGCATGATATACGAAAGACCTAGGTGCAAAAATGATTTTCTTGCCATACAATCTGGCTCGATAGCATAGATCTACTTCTTCGTAATAAGCAAAAAAATCCTCATCCAAAGCTCCAATTTCCTCGATCAGCGTTCTCTTGATCAGCATGCTGGCGCCGCAGACGGCCATCACCTCCCTGGTTGTGTCATACTGGCCTTCATCAGGTTGGTGGGCACCCAGATCGCCTCCATCGCCTCTATCTGTCAAATAGCTCGAGGCATTTTGTATCACCTTTGAGTTCTGCATAAACAAGAGCTTTGACCCAACAATCGCTACCTCCTTGTCGCTATTAGCAGTTGTCACCAATTCCTTTAACCAGTTCGAATCAACAACTGTGTCATTATTTAATAGAACTATGTATTCTCCTGAAGAGTTCTCTATCCCTAAATTACATCCCCTGGCAAATCCCAAATTCTTTTCGGCTCGAATTAACATTACATCTGGGTAGATGGAAAGGATAAACTCGCAGGAATTGTCAGAAGATGCATTATCAACAACGATGATTTCGTAATTTTCCCGTGGAAAATCAAGATGGTGAATCGAGTCTATGCAATCCCCAAGGAATTTTTGCCCATTGTAGTTAGGAACAATAATAGATACCCTCTTGGATACTCGATTGAGTAGACTGATTTCAGGTCGGATTCGATGTCGTACTTCTATGAGGAATTGCTGTAGCCATTCCATACATCTTATACTCCAGCAGTTGAGCGCAGATTTGAGTTTAGGTCGGAACCACCCTAGGAGAGTGTTCAACAGAAATTGTTTCTTTAATTTCTCCCTATCTTCTTAAATGGAGAGAAAACAATACCTAGTCCCTGGCGCAGCATCTGCATTCGACGAGTTCCCGGAGAAACAAGGAAAATACGGAGTCGCCGAATCAATAACAGGATTTTCCAAGCTCGACTGGTTACAATCTCATGGAGCTCAGATTCCTTCTCCTTAAGCTGACGCTGTGTATAGAGCAACAGAACATCTCTCTCGGCAATTTTTTGATCGCGTTTCGAAATTTGTTCAAGGAGTTGATGCAATGCTTTTTGTAATAACTCCGGATCCGCATCATTCTGTTGGTTGCCAAGCTTTTGGTTGTACATAGTTTGTCCGGTTACTTGTGATTTTCCAACGTAATCTTTAGAGCAGTATTGCACAATGTCTTCAAAACAATGAGGTCCGTGATTCTCATCAACGCGTCCTTCATTGTCATCAACGAAACCACCCAATCAAACGCTCGATGATGCTGCCGGTTGACATACTCAAAAATTTTTCCCATGGAGTAAAGATCAGAAAAACGACCGCCTGGAGGCCGCTCATACCCGCCTAAACCGGATGGCGAAAAATAAGGCTCCTGTTCAGAAATCGCCCAGCCGAAATCAAGCAGGATTGGCTTCCCGTCTTGCACTAAAATGTTATCGCGGCGGATATTTCGATGTGTAACACCTTTTTCTTTTAACTCGATAAGAACACTCAAGCAGTGTTGAATAAAGTTGTAAAGCTCTATTACAGACGAGTTAATATGGGATAAAGCATCATGTAAACTTTGCCCTTGAATTTTCTGAAAAGTAACTATTGAATAATCGCCTTCAGATCGTACATCAAGAGGCCTAGGAAAATAATCGTTCTCAAATTGCGATAAAAAGCGACCTTCCCGTTCAGCCAGGTCAAAGCTGGTTTGCTTGTAAATAACACTATCTTTTTCATAAACAAGACACCAGTAATCAACATCATCATGTTGGGTAAGGATGCAGCTGGAAACAAGATGCTCTTTAGGCAGGATGAGAGGCAGCGGTGCTGAGACAGATTTCTGATCCTGAGAAATAGAGTGAATGGCATCCTCAAGCAATAAAATGCGTTCATCCCATGTATTCTGTTGGGCAAAACTTAGTCGTTTGTTCACTTGAAGAGGAGAATAATCAACTAATGCATTTTCAATTGCCCCAAGCCACTCACTAATCGATGATACAAGCCTGACATATTCCTGGTAATAGCGCAATTCGTTCAGATTGGTAGCAACAACAGATTTCCCGGCGCTCAAATATTCGAAAAGCTTTACTGGATTAGTAGCCTCGGTAAGTGGAATTTTCCTAAATGGGATAATGCAGGTATCAAAATGCTGTAAATAACCCGGTAATAGCTCATAAGGTTTTTCTCCCAACAAGAACACGTTACTCACTTTTCTTAACCGTGACACATCCGCGCTTTCTATTCGTCCAATTAAAACGAAATTCCAGTCCGATCTGGCTGAAGCAAGATTGCCGATAAGCTCCGTATC
>DATFQC010000279.1:0-5960 GCA_035264425.1 Anaerolineales bacterium | reverse complement strand
AATATGGGGTTACTCCGGCCCTCGTCGCCATTCGTAAGTATGCCACCAACGATGTGGATCCGGATAAGGCGCTTGAAGGTCAGCTGGAGCCATTCTATAAAGGACAATTCATCGCCAACGCGGACTCGGGCATCAGTTCTTTCGCCGACCTGAAAGGCAAGACGTTCTGCTTTGTCGATCCGAACTCGACCTCGGGTTATATTGTGCCGCGCATCATTCTGGCGGCCAACGGTATCAATCCCGATACAGATTTTGCAGCTACGCAGAACGCTGGCTCTCATAACAATGTTGCCATCGCCGTCTACAAAGGCGACTGTGATGCGGGCGTAACGTATATCAATGTGCTGACCGATACCTCTGCGAATCTGGCGGCTCAATATCCCGACATTGCCGATAAGGTGAAAATCTTTGCCGTCACGCCTCCCATCCCGAACGATGGTATGCAGATCATCAAGTCCCTCGATCCCAATCTCAGAAAGGTTGTTGTGGAAGGGATGATGGCCATGGCGAATGATCCAGGTGGTAAGGCCGTGCTGAAGAGCCTGTATAACTACGATTCTTTCCAGGAAGTTGATGCTACGTTCTATAACGATTTCCTGGCAGTGCTCCAGAAGGCGGGTGTCGATCCAGCTTCGCTTGTGAAGTAATTGCCTCTGAGCCTGGCAGGTGTATGCCTGCCAGGCTTTTCTTTATAATTTGCTTTCGAGAGTATTGATTGAGCTGCCCCCATGCTAAAAGTTGAAAATCTCACAAAAACATATCCCAATGGGACCCAGGCATTAAAAAATGTCAGCTTTGAAGTGAAGGACAAGGAATTTCTGGCCGTCATCGGGTTGAGCGGATCGGGCAAGTCCACCCTGCTACGCTGCATCAATCGTCTGATCGAACCTACCTCCGGAAAAATCTACTGGGATGGTCAGGATATTACCGCAATTCCAATTTCAGAAATGCGAAAGATACGACGACAGATCGGCATGATCTTCCAGCAATTCAATCTGGTGAAACGTTCTTCTGTATTAACCAATGTTCTCTCGGGGCGTCTGGGCTATGTCAATACGTTTTCGAGTTCGCTGCATCTTTTCGCCGCAGCGGATCGAGCGAAAGCACTTGCCAGTCTGGAACAGGTTGGCCTGGCCAACAAGGCTCATGTACGCGCCGATTCGCTTTCAGGTGGGCAACAACAGCGGGTCGGGATTGCTCGAGCGTTGATGCAGGATCCCAAGCTCATTCTGGCGGATGAACCCGTCGCTTCGCTAGATCCAGTTCTGGCACATTCAATTCTCAAGTATCTGGAGCAGCTCAATAAGGATCGTGGCATCACGGTGCTTTGCAGTTTACATTTTCTCGACCTGGTACATCGCTATGCCACCAGCGCCATTGCCTTGAAAGATGGTGAATTGGTCTTTCAGGGTCTGCCAAAGCAAATCGATGACGCGCAGTTCAAAGCGATCTACGGTCAGGAAGCCGAGCGCGTTTCGATCGTTTGATCATGCAACATACAGTCTCTACATAATCCTTTCATGACTATTTCAGAAAAGACATTTAAAACCTTAACTAACTCTTCGCCGAGTGTATTCTTTTCTTTGATTGTTCCCGGGCTCGGACAATTTTTGCAGAAAAGGCGGGCGCGTGGACTGTTGATTTTCCTAAGCAGTGTGACTCTGGCCCTTTTGATTCAATGGTCATTGAGCCATCAAGGGGTTGGGAAAGTTAGCCTTGGTGATGTCACTACCAGCTGGTTATGGTTACCGTTATTCCTATTCTGGGTCTGGAATATATTAGATGCGCGCGCATTCGCAATTAACAGAACTTTCTCTATCTTACCGGGGATATTATTTGCTGCTATTGTCATTTATGTGATTGCCTGGCAAGTGACAGGGATCAAGCTGGGTCGTCTTGTGGAACGTTTCAATGATGCGCGCATCGTAGCCACTAATCTCCTAAACCCCGACGCCATTACGATATCAATTAACGGGGAAGACCATATCTGCGCATGGAAATGCATGTACTCATATATCAGTGACAAACTGGCGGGGCAGCCAACGGAAGGCGTGATCCGGCCGAGCAAGAATCTTTTGGATATTGTGGGTACGGTGAAACCCATGCCGGCTTCCAAATTGCGCGTGGCTCTAGGCTTGGCAGAGACAGGAAGCAAAGTCAATACATTTGTCGCCGGCACCATGATCGAAACGATTGCGATGGGCCTGATGGCAACTCTTTTTTCAACAGTGCTGGCGATCCCGGTCAGTTTTTTGGCTGCTCGAAATATCATGTCGCGTTTCGCAGGCGGAACAGCCATCTATTATGGAGTGCGCGGCATCCTGAATGTAGTGCGTGCCATCGATACAATTGTATGGGGATTGATCGTCATTGTCTGGGTGGGGTTGGGAAGTTTCGCCGGGGTGATCGCGCTGACCATTCACTCCGTTGCTTCTCTGGGAAAATTGTTCTCAGAAGAAATTGAAAGTATTGACCCGGGTCCCGTCGAGGCGCTCACGGCAACGGGTGCGAATCTAATTCAAACCATCCGTTATGCAGTCATCCCACAAATTGTGCCATCTTTTCTGGCCTATTCACTGCTCCGCTGGGATATCAACATGCGCTCAGCGACAGTGATTGGGTTTGTCGCCGGCGGAGGGATTGGTTTCTTTGTCGTGGAAACCACACGCATGGGCGGTTATCAGCAATATGCAACGGCGCTATGGGTGGTGGCTATTGTTATTATTCTGGTGGACTATATTAGTGCAAAGTGGCGCGAGGCCATTCTGCAAGACCAGCCCCAAAAGGATCAAAATAACACAAGGACAGTTCGTGACACGTTACGCCTGGCGTTGTATGTGATTCTGGGACTGGCAGCTTTTATTTATTGTTGGAATATCACTGAGATTAGCCTCAGAAGTTTATTGAATCCGGGCAAAAACTTTGGCCAGCTTATCCTGGATTTTGTGAAGGTTGATCTCACACCCAATGTGCTGCAGGTGGTAATCCAGCAGATGCTTGTTACCATTTTCCAGGCTATGCTGGCGACCACGATAGGCGCATTGATCGCCTTACCGTTCAGTTTCCTGGCGGCCAAGAATCTGACAGGCCGCAGTCCGCTCTCAGTCTGGCTTTATTACCTGGCGAGAGGCGTGTTGAATATTCTGCGCTCAATAGAGGCGCTTCTTTACGTAGTGATCTTTGTCTTTTGGGTGGGGATTGGCCCGTTTGCAGGTATGCTGGCGTTGGCGGTGACATCCTTTGCTCTGATCGGAAAACTGTTCTCCGAGGCAATTGAGAATATTGAAGACGGTCCGATTGAAGCGGTTACGGCAACAGGCGCAACGCCTCTGCAGGTGATCTCTTACGCGGTTCTGCCACAGATCGTCCCGCCATTTGTTTCCTATCTGATCTATCAATGGGATATCAATGTCCGTATGGCAACCATTATTGGATTTGCGGGCGGAGGCGGTATTGGCTTGACCTTGACGACGTTCTTTGGTTCCCTGCAGTATCACAAAGCCGGAACCGTGGTAGCGATCATCGTGATCGTCGTGGCTCTCATGGATTTTGCCAGCGCAAAACTGAGAGAGGCATTGATTTAGTGAAGTATCTGTAAATGTATCAAAAAAGCCCAGTCAAAATTGACTGGGCTTTTTTGATGCTCATAAGAGCAGGTTACGGCAATGAGCTGCTGATGGTGCTGAAGGTGTTGCCGATCTTCGGTCCGAGCAAGCGCATAACTGCAATCACGACGATGGCTACGAGAGCAAGAATGATTGCGTATTCAACGAGGCCCTGACCTTTTTCCTTGGGTGCAAATAACATAGTGGTAATTCCTTTCTCATAAAAATTCTTTGTTGCCTGAGGACCACCCTCAGAACTGTTCCCAGTATATCCATTTTAGCCAAAATTTCAACCCCTGAATTAGAAAGGAGCATTTACAAGATTGTTAGCAGCAAGCGGCTCCAAACCTGGCCTTTTAGAATCATTTGGCTTCTCATTCTGATTTCTTCACCTCATACTTTGGGACCTCATTAAACAAAAAGGCTTTCTCATGAGAGAAAGCCTTTTGCTCAATCTGGATTTGAATTACAAAGAACTACTAATTGAGCTGAAAGTGTTACCGACCTTTGGCCCGAGTAGGCGCATGACGGCAATCACAACGAGAGCTACGAACACGAGAATGATTGCGTACTCAACAAGTCCTTGCCCCTTTTCTTTCGGAGAGAATAACATAAATGATTTCCTTTCTAATAAACAAATTAACTTCCAATGAGTGGAAAAACTATATGATTATTTTATCATTTAGTTCTCATTTTATTCTTAAAAAATATGCAAGTTTTACCCTCAAATACCCTTTTAAGATGCTGCCCGAACATTTCAATCGAGTAGAATCCTGGGCATGCTAAAACGTATCTTGAAATGGATTCGCCGAAATATTCTCCTCCTTGGAGCAATGGCCCTTCTGTTCGTGATTTTGCCGCGGTTGATTACGGGTGTTTACTCGGCCAACAATATCTACAAGGAAAATAAATCACCCACAGAACGGGTTGCCATCATCTTTGGGGCGGGCTTACGCCGCGATGGCACCCCGACCGCCATGCTGCGCGACCGAATATTGACCGGAGCAGACCTATATTTCGGCGGTAAAGTCGAAAAACTCCTGATGAGCGGCGATAACCGTTTTGAAAACTACAATGAGCCTGAATCCATGCGACAGTTTGCTCTATTAGCGGGTGTTCCCGACGAAGCCATCGTTCTGGATTACGCCGGCAGGCGCACCTATGATACCTGCTACCGCGCCAAAGCTATTTTCGGCATAAAAAATGCCCTGTTGGTGACTCAGAAATTCCATCTCCCACGTGCCTTATTTCTGTGCAATACGCTTGGCCTGAAGGCCACAGGTATAGAAGCAAGCAATTGCTATTGGAACGGATCACCATTTGTGTGGGATATTCGTGAGCAATTTGCGACAATAGCCGCTTTCCTCGATCTGTACGTGAGTAGTCCTTCCCCAGTGTTAGGTAGCCCGGAGCCCTTATTTGTGGATTAAATACGCATATTTGCCCGATTTACTATTATTTAGATAAAATACCTCCTACATGTAGGGGGCAGGGTAATCCCCCATAGCAGCCTTAGAGCAGGGAATTTTGTGGATAACCCGCGATAATTTGTGGATAAGTAGCTTTCGCTGTGGAGAAGTCCTGTCTGAGCCCGGAATATCAATCCAGGTAGACCCCCATATATGGACAGTGTCTTTAGAAGTCTCCAAGATGTGGGTTGGATAAGAAAACGTTCTTCCTGTGGATAAATCTGTTGATAATGCTTCCCAGTTCTTTCCACAGGGAGGGCTGGTTCCGGTAACGGGAGAAAGTCCTACATCCAGCCTAAGGCGTTGATTGTCGTCCCACATATGAGGCCTTTTGGATTTTATCCACACTATCCACACCCCCTACTACGATTACGATTCTTAAATATATACTTAATGATATGCTTGTAACTCATGGGTAAATCCGATACAATATTTTGATAAATTCTAACTTTAAGAACTGGGAGGTTCGACATGGATGTAATCAAGGTTTCAGCAAACTCCCGTACATCTGCTGTTGCTGGCGCGATCGCAGGTGTGGTTCGTGAACACGGTCGAGCGGAAGTGCAGGCAATTGGGGCGGGAGCAGTTAATCAGGCGATCAAGGCTTTGGTGCTGGCAATAGGTTATCTCAAAGGTGACAACATCGAGGTGGCTTGTGTGCCTGAGTTCGCAGATGTAGCCATCGACGACAAGGTACGGACAGCCATCAAACTTGTAATCGAGCCACGCAAGTAATTGATACGAGAATCAACCAGGGTGGTTTATAATGCCGTAAGGATAAACATCCCTGCGGCATTTTTCTATGGAACATTCAAAGAGCCTTTGGCGCGGTCTTTTTTTCATTTTGCTGATCACCGCTTTATGCGGAGGATTGGTCTTGCCTGCC
>DATFQC010000278.1:0-5183 GCA_035264425.1 Anaerolineales bacterium | reverse complement strand
AACCTTAATATGATTACCCTTGCTCCTACAATTTACACTCGCACATTTCCGCGCGCGGTGGGCTGGCTGCGCGATGTGGCATTGATCGTGCTCGGAGCGCTGTTCGTAGCCGCGCTGGCTCAAATTCAGATTCCCCTGCCCTTCACACCTGTGCCGATTACGGGTCAGACGTTTGGCGTTCTTCTCGTTGGCGCAGCATTGGGGTCAAAGCGCGGCGCCGCATCGTTGATCTCCTATCTCGTGCTGGGGACAATCGGCCTACCATTCTTCGCGGGGAGTACACACGGACTTAATATCCTCATCGGCGCAACAGGTGGATACCTGATTGGCTTCGTAATTGCGGCCTATGGTGTTGGCCTGCTGGCAGAACGCGGCTTGGAAAGAAACGTGCGCACCTCGATCATCCCATTTCTTGGGGGGACGGTTATCATCTACCTGTGCGGAGTCGCATGGTTGGCTGTTGTGCTGGGAAGCTTCAGCAAGGCACTCGCGGCAGGGTTCATCCCATTTCTGATTGGCGATGCAATCAAGTTAATTGCGGCGTCACTGACGCTACCCGCTGTGTGGAAGTGGGCTAGATAGTTGTCTGTCGGGGAGGTAAGCCGATTTTGAATTCGCAGGTTTAATCGCTGGCAAAAATACATCACACCAAAGAGAAAGCAAGATGCTGACAACATTAATGAGATGGTTTCAACCTCCAATATTCCCCCAGGATGAAGACAAGACACGCCGTGCTCTGCTACTGAATGTTGTCCTGAATACATTCATTATTGCTTGGCCCGTTGTTGTTATAGGCATTACTTTAGGCGGTCGTATCCCGCGTGTCGAAAGAATCTTGATCATCATTACATGCGCCTGGCTGATGATCTTTGGAACGCGGCTTACTATGCTCGCTGGGAGAATCACAGTGGCGGGCATACTGACAGTTATCATCACGTATATTGCTACGACTCTGGCTGTCTATAACCTCGGTACCATTCGTGCGCCAGCTACTTCGTTCTATCTTCTAGTAATTGTAATGGCGGGTTTAACGATTGATCGCCGTCCCATTATATGGATGACTGTTCTCAGCGGGATCGCAATCATCTTATTGTTACTGGCAGAGGTCAATGGATTGTTGCCTCAACCGACCCTCACAGTCACCATTACGCAAGGCATAACATTCTCTGTCGTTTTCACGATTGTTAGCGTCCTGTTGTACCTGGCAGTGAAAAGCATCGACGAGGCTTTGATGCGCGTTCGGCAGGAGCTTGCCGAACGCGGACAAACTGAAGTCGCTTTGCAACAATCCACCACCCGGCTGGAAATACTGCACGAGATTGACCGCTCCCTGCTCTCTGCTCGTTCTCTGCATGAAATTGCCAAAAGTGCACTTGTGCGCGTCCGTCAATTGATTTCTTGCCTGCGCGCCAGTGTAACTCTTTTTGATTTTGAGAAATATCAGGCCAAGTTCCTCGCTGCCGATTTCGATGGAGCAGAGATGATTCCAGATACTCCTATACCAATTAATGAATATGGATTGAACGTCATTGATGAACTTCAACAGAACAAGCCCTGGTTTACCGATGATATCTTGGCAGATCCCCAAGTCACTGAGCTGGATAAGCGCTTAGCAAGCGAAGGCGACATCCGCACCTGGCTCTCCCTTCCGCTTCTTTACCAGGGACAGCTGATCGGCGCGCTCAATCTTGGACGCGGTACTGGCCATCCATTCACACAAGAAGATGCTGAAATCGCGCATGATATTGCAAATCAATTAGCAATTGCACTACAGCAAACAAACTTATACAACGCCTTACAAGCAGAGCTCGCTGAGCGAAAAAAGCTTATCTCCCAACTGGAAACCAGCAATGCCGAGCTTGAACGTTTCACGTATACGGTCTCCCATGACTTGCGAAGTCCGCTGGTAACAATTAAGGGTTTTCTGGGGATGCTTATGAAAGATTTGCAGGAGGAGAGACTAGACAAAGTAGAAGATGACTTTCAACGGATTGCAAATGCGGCAGATAAAATGCATATCCTGCTCTCTGATCTTCTCGAACTCTCACGGATTGGACGAGTTATTAACCCACCCGAAGAAGTTGACCTCGCTCAAGTGATCAGGGAAGCGATTGAAACGCTTGATGCGAATCTGCGCTTGAAGAAAGTGGTTGTCAATAGCCCCCTCGAGATGCCCATCGTTTATGGTGACCGCGTTCGTCTGCGTGAAGTAGTCGAAAACCTGATTGACAACGCAGCGAAATATACGGGCGATCAGCCATATCCCATGATTGAAATCGGCACAAAAAACGACAAAAATGAAGTTGTGATCTTCGTCAAAGATAATGGCCTGGGTATCGAGCAGCATTATCACAACAAAGTCTTTGGCTTATTGACAAGTTAGATGCCAGCAGTGAAGGCACTGGGATAGGGCTTGCGCTGATCAAGCGCATTATTGAAACGCACGGCGGAAAAATATGAGTAGAATCAGAAGGACTGGGGAAGGGTTCCACCTTTTGCTTTACAATCCCCGACCGCAGAAATGCACAGTAAAAAGATCCTGTTCAGTTCGATTCGAATCTTTTCAAACTCACAGTGAATGTTGTTCCCTGATCAATGACACTTTTGACGTTAATCGTTCCATCTAATGTTTCTACAATGGATTTGACAATATAAAGCCCAATGCCGCTGCCTGGGATTTCGGCAATAGTGACATTCTTGGCACGATAGAAACGTTCAAACAAGTGAGAGATAGCTTGTTGAGGGATTCCCACACCGCTATCAACAATTTCTATATGAACTTCAGACTCATGCTCAGAAACCATAATTTTTACTGACCCACCCTGCCGGGAGAATTTAACAGCGTTGTTGATCAAATTGATGAAGACTTGCTGTAATCCACTTTTGTCGCCGATGACATGAACAGGCCGATGTTGAACAACCAGACTTAATGAAACTTTCCCTTTTGCAGCTATTGGCTTAACAGCCAACATGGATTCTTCCAATACCGGGATAATGTCCATCGAACCAATCTCAAGCTTCATCATGCCACTCTCGAGCCGCCCTGCGATCAGCAAACGATCAATCAGGATTTTCTGCCGATTCAATTCACTTTTCAGTGTACGCCAGTACTCATTAAGTTCTTCAGGTGTTCCACCCTCCTGAATTAATTCGGTCATTAGGATGGCCGAAGTGAGGGGTGTCCGTAATTCATGCGAAGCGCGGTTGATAAAATCGGATTTCATCTCATTGAGTCTTGCCTGTTCCGTAATATCACGGATCACAATCAGTGCCTCACTCGTGCTGAGAGGATACAGCCGAGCCTCATAGGTATGATTGCTGTAAGGAAGCCGGAATTCATCCAGATGGTATGGAGTAACGAATGCCTCTTGATTCATGACCCCAATAATTCTTTCTACGATCTCTTCCGGCCAGGTCTCTGACAGTTTCTTTCCTGTGACCATATCACGGTGAATATATAGCGGATGATCAGAATTGGCACTGTAATCGAGAATTATTCCATCGGTATCAACTCTGATCAGGAGATCGGGTAAAGCATCTAAAATAATACGATTGCGAGTCTCGTTAAGCCGGATCGTCTCCTCATAGCGATTGCGCTGTAAGGCGGACCCAACCAAATTGGCAGCGGTCTGTGCCGCTTCAATTTCGGAAGGTGACCAGGAAGGCTTATTCCTTTTATCGAAAAACCCGAGAAACCCCCACGAACCAAGATTCCCGTTAATGGGAATGGCAACAAATCTAGGTTTTGAAAATGAAGTAGTTCGGGCGTCTTCTGAGCTACATGAAGAAAAGTATCCATTACTTGTTTTGAGAAGTGCTGGAATAAATGGTCCAATGGCGGATGAAATATCAAAAGCAGTTTCCTCCGATCTTTGCCATTTGTAGCGTACGTGTACGAAGGGATTTACAGAAAATGTATTGACTTCAAAAATAGCACAACAAAAAACATCCATGGCCTGCCCAAGCGATGCCAACACTTCTGGGATTTTGATCTCAATACTTGAGGCGCGTAACAATCTGGCAGTTGCATCTCCAATCACAGAAAGAATCTGCGTATGGCGCTTTAAAATCCATTCCGCATTTTTTCTTTCGGAGATATCGCGGGCAATACTTTGAATATACGCGGGTTGATTGTTTTCGTCATAGACAACAGAAGTGCTAACCTCAACCGGAAGTGTAGATCCGTCTTTACGCTTTAAGGTCCGCTCGTAGAGGCTAGACTGATCCCCGATAACCGCTTGATGCCCAAGCGAATCATCCTGCGACATGACATCGCTGACAGGCATACCAATCAGTTCGCGTTCTTCGTAGCCTAGAAGACTCAAAGCCTGCTGATTTGCTGCAAGATAACGAAAATCCATCCCTATGATAAAAACACATTCACTGGTCTGTTCAAATAGGGCGCGGTAGTGAAGGTCATCTCCCCATTTCTTGTTCGATTTTCGAGCGTTAATTCTCGACTCGATGAAATATTTATCTAGGGGTATTGTCTTTTCATCCATAAGAAATATCTTCGGGTCCTAGGTTAGGAAGCACTGCCTGTACCTGACATCCCCTGGAGCTGTTTAAAACATTGACGCCACCCCCCAAACTGGAAAACACTGAACGAGCAAGGAACAATCCGGCACCCAGACCCTCCTGTTCACGGTTATCACCCTGACTAATTTGATAATAACGTTCAAAGACCTTCTCGCGTAGTTCTGACGGAATACCAACTCCCTCGTCTTGCACCAAGACCGTAGCCCCACCATTGGTGCCAATATCCAACGTGAATATTACTTTTCCATGTTCAGGGCTAAATTTGAAAGCATTATCTATAAGGTGCATCAACGCATGAATGAATTCGCGGCGCGGAGCAGCAATCTCACCCTGTCCTTGGATACGCTGGATAAAATCCAATCCCTTTGTTTTGTAACGTGCCAATCTTTTTTGAATTGGCAAAAGGATATGGTTATTCATATCAATCCTCTGCCTAATTCGGTTAAGATCTCCATGATCGATGTTCGTCAACAAGCTGAAATCAGTCACCAGTGACTCAAGACGGTCAACACTGGAGAGTGCTGCACGAACGAATTGAATCTGCTCTTCAGGATCTTCAAATTTTTTATTAACCACCAACTCGAGTGGCATAATGATATTGGAGAGTGGCGTACGCATTTCATGTTGGAAATTCTGAAGGATTT
>DATFQC010000277.1:0-10265 GCA_035264425.1 Anaerolineales bacterium | reverse complement strand
AATTTACAATCCGTTGGGAGCAATCAGTATGGGCCTCCAGGCGGCGTAACAGCGGTTCGGGATGGAAACCATGTCACGATCAGCTGGAATCAGGTGAAAATGACGAAGGATAAGGATCGAGGCTATCTACTGGAATTGTTTGTGTGTCAGGATACGATTTTCAAGTGGTGGACAGAATCTTATCCTGATCAATACTCTACCAGTTACACGGTGAAGGACGAGGCCGGGTGCGCACAACCTTCCTCTGGAAAACTTTACACTGTTGAAAAACATGGATTTTCAGAGCCGGCGATTATCCCCTGGCCGGCGCCCTAAAGTGTGCAGTGACCCTTAGAGTTAAGAGTTGTTGATTTCATCCATTTGCATCGCCAGCGCGATGGCTCCCAGGCTGCCGGCCTGATTTCCCAATCCCGGCGGCAGGATGTAATCATCGATATTTTCCAATAAACTTTTGCTGGCTACATAACCGTTCAGCAATTCACGTACTTTTCGCCGAATTTTCGAAAACAAAAATTCACGCTGCATGACTCCCCCACCCAGGACAATCTTCTTTGGTGAAAGGGTTAGGATGTAATTCATTAATGCGGATGCAATGTAATCGGCTTCAATCTCCCAATATGGATCATCATCAGGGATCATTGCTCCTGTTACGCCAAGTCGCTTCTCGATGGCGGGCCCGTTGGCTAGCCCTTCGAAGCAATCTCCGTGGAAGGGACAAATGCCAGGAAACGGATCCAGTTCGCGGCTGTGAGGGATGCGGAGATGTCCCATTTCGAGATTAACCAACCCGACCAGCGGTTTTCCATTGACAATATAACCACCGCCAATTCCCGTTCCAATTGTCAGATAAAGAGAAGGATCACAGCCTTGGCTTGCTCCCCACAGGTATTCGCCAAGCGCGGCCGTATTGACATCCATATCAAAGGCAACATTTATTCTTAGGGCGCGTTGGAGGGTTCCAAGTACATCGGCATTGCTCCAACCAGGCTTCGGCGTGGTCGTGATGAAGCCATACCTGGGCGATTTCGGATTCAAATCCAGCGGGCCAAAAGCACCTACTCCAATGGCATTGACCTGGGCTGAGTCAACATAAGGCTGGAAGAATTGAATTGTTCTTCCCAATGTCTCCTCAGGTGTGGTCGTCGTGAAACGGATTTCATCAACAACTTGACCCGGGCCACGGGCAACCACACAAACAAACTTGGTGCCTCCGGCTTCAATACCACCATATAATTTTTCTCTGAGCATGAACCTATTTTACCGCCTGTCTTATTAATGACTACGCTTTCAAAATTTCAAACTGCCAGTCTCTACATCCAAGCCCAACACGAATGCGGCCCTGTATAGTATGACCACTTAATGAAATTAAAAAGACCTCCAGAATTTTCCTGAAGGTCTTCAATCCTCATTACTTTTTTTGATTCCTGGCAAGACGATTCAGAAGTTCCAGCAGCTCCTGCATTTTTTCAGGTCCAGACGTATCTCCGGTGGTTACTGTATGTTCCCATTTTTTCGTCTCGACCGTGATTGTGTACGTAAATTGATCTGGCATGTTCGAGTCATTCAACATTTGTTCAGGAAGTTCTTCGAATTCGAGATCATTAAGTAATTCCGAGAGCGTACGAGCCTGTTCATCAGGCAGATCATCCATCTTAAGATCCTTAGCGATTCTCAGCCCGGCGAACCCACCGGTGCGTTCGAATTTTATGCGTTTAACTTGCATTTCGCCTCACTATCCTTTGGCCGGCGCAGCTCCGAACAGGCGGAGCAGAGCCTCCAGGCAGCCACCGCCGCCGGTATCTGGCGGAGGCGTCGTTCCACCGACCGCTAGACCAACTTCGGCCCAACCCTTTTGAACAGCCTGTTGTTCGATACTGCCCGCTCCAAATAATTCTCCTGCAGCCTGATAAGTCAGATCTGCACAATTCTGAAAATTGGAATTGGCTGTCAATTTATCTTTTAACGTGACATACCAGATCTTGCCAGCCCTCTCCCAGGCATTTCCACCCAATTCTGTGGCAGTGATATAAAAAGCATGATTGGGAATACCGGAATTGATATGAACACCACCATTATCACTCAATATGTTGACGTAATCCTTCATATGACCCGGTTGTGGATCCTTTCCCAGCACAGGATCATCATAGGCCGTGCCAGGTGCTTTCATGGAGCGCAGGGCTATTCCTTTTACATTTTCAGTAAGCAGACCCTGACCAATGAGCCAATCAGCATCGGTTGCAGCCTGCTGGAGATGGTATTGTTTTACAAGTGACCCAAACACGTCGGACATCGATTCGTTTAAAGCACCCGGCTGTTGTGAATAGGTCAGTTTGGCTTCGTACTGCGTCACACCGTGAGTCAATTCATGTCCCATCACATCCACTGCAATCGTGAAGCGATTGAAAAGTCGCTCGCTGATTGGCAGGTTTTCATCCCCATCCCCATAGACCATTTGCTCGCCGTCCCAAAAAGCATTATCGTAGCCTACCCGATAATGGACAGTTGAGTCCAGGCGCATGCCGCTGCCATCAATGGAGTTTCTCTGGTAAATGTCATTGTATAAATCGTAGGTATAACCACTGCCATCATAAGCTTCATTAACAGCCACATCCGCAGTCGGTCCTTCTCCTTCCCTCCGCACCACAGTACCGGGCAGGCTGGATCCATTCTTGGCGTCATATAGTACACGTTCTTTGCCACCTGCTGCAACGCGGAAGGCAGCCGTTGGAAATTCCGCCAATACCTGTCGCTGCCCACGAATCCGTGCAGATCCTTTAATAGTATCTATCGCCAAGTTTTTCTGCGCAGCGGTGCCATTGGTAGCTATATTTCTCAAAATATGAGGCGGGACAATGCAATGGATGGGAGAACGGTTGTGCATATAACGAATCCTTTCCTTTTTGTGGGCAGATTTACCACGTGTCTCACAAATCACGAAATCCTTGCGGGCAATTTCGGGTGAAGACGTACCTTTTATTTCGTTAAGCGTGAGGGGCGGTATAAACAAGCAATAACAGTATACGTTGTTTTGAAACGATTTTCAATAGTGCTTGCAGGCTAGAAACGGTTATTGATCTGCCGCACGGACTTCCAAATGCGAGGCATTAACGTTTACATTCGCAAAATTTGCAAAGGATAGGTCTTGAAATGACAGTTTTAGTGCTGTGCGAGCGCGTTCAAATAGAGCTGTATAGCTGGTTGCAATGGCTGTATCCCAGTTTAAGTTGAGTTGCAGGGACGACGTGCGAATTATTTCGATGGTTTCACCTTCCACCTCAACGAAATTTCCATAGGGCAACTCATCAAGCATAACTAAAGTTTCATTCAATTTATAAGTGGTGCGATACTTTTCATAATAGACCAATTTTTGATAGCCCAGCTCTTCAAGGAACTGCTTTGCTTTCTCAAAGTCTTCCACAACAAACTCAATCTCTCTACGACTGAGAACTCCCCGTTCATTTTTACTCGCACTTTTATAGGTAAGCCGCGCCTCGGTGTCGTACCTAAGGCGCAGGACATATCCTTTCGAGCGGAGGCTGGCATCGGGTAGGTCGAAGCGGATGTTTTTTTCCAATACACGAGGTTGTATCAAATGTGCCTTCAAGGCCTGAAGTTGCGTCTGAATTTTATTCAAGGCCCGCACATAAAATTTTGCTTCGGTCTCTTGCCCATTTTCAGCCATTACACCACGCTCAATAGTGTCTGTTTTTGTTCGACAGTTTCCCCAGGCTTGACGCGCACGCGACCAATGATGCCATCGCGAGGTGATTTCAGTTCATTCTGCATTTTCATCGATTCGAGGATCAGAAGAACTTGTCCTTTTTTGATCGCCTGACCTTCCGCAACAAGGATTGTCACAACCAAACCTGGCATCGGTGCTCTGAGATGGAATTCACCTGTTTCGGCAACTCCACCACCTGCCGCAGTACGCAGTCGTTTTTCACGTTCATCCTCCACTGTTACTGGAAACAAACGCCCTCGCAGAAGCACCTGCCAATCGTGATCCCCCGGCGCTACATACGACTCATGTGATTTTCCATCCAAAATGAGCGAATAGACCGGTTGTCCGTTGACAGACTCAAAATCGACTTCATAAACTTTGCCATCGACGCTAAGGTGTTTTTCGTCTATGATTTCAATCAGAAATTGTTTGTCTTCTACTGTTGTAATATATTTCATGGACTTCTCTCTTATGCTTAGGCACCGTCATTATCTGTGCATGCGTTCCCAGCGACCAACCCATTTCCAGTTGCTTGTATCGCGTTCATTGCGATTGACGATGGTAGCAGAGCGCTCTGTTTCCTGATGCGCAACTAACGTGGCAAGGATGGCGGCAGTCTCTGCATGCATATCTTTGCCTTCACCGGCATCATCCATCGAGAATCGTTCCTCTACAAAACGGGTATCGTATTGCCCGCCCATGAAGCGATGTGAGTCCATCATGGTCTGATGGAAGGGAATATTTGTTCGCACGCCTACAATGCGATATTCTTCCAGGGCGCGCCGCATCCGAAGAATCGCCTGAGCCCGCGTCTCCCCCCAGACAATTAATTTTGCAATCATCGGATCGTAAAAAGGTGTAATTTCAAAGCCAGGATAAATTCCAGTGTCCACTCGCACCCCGGGTCCGGTTGGGATGAGGCTGTGCGTGATACGCCCTGTGGAAGGCATAAAGTTATTGTACGGATCTTCTGCATTAATGCGGCATTCGATGGCATGACCATTGAACTTCACTTCTTCCTGCTTATAGCTCAATGCCCGGCCACGTGCGACACGGATCTGTTCCTTTACAATGTCAATACCCGTGACCATTTCGGTGACGGGATGTTCTACCTGTAAACGGGTGTTCATCTCAAGGAAATAAAAATTCTTATCCTTATCCAGCAAAAATTCAATCGTGCCTGCGTTGACATAATCTACGGCTTTGGCAGCTTTCACTGCCACACTTCCCATCATCTCACGCAATTCATCATCAAGGGCGGGCGAGAGCGCTTCCTCCAATAATTTTTGATGACGACGCTGCAACGAACATTCACGTTCCCCCAGGTGGATCACATTGCCATACGTGTCCGCAAGGATTTGGATTTCGATATGACGCGCCCCTTCGACCAATTTTTCCAAATAAACGTTTCCATCCCCAAAGGCAGATTCTGCCTCGCGTCGCGCGGATTGCAGCAGAGTCGGCATTTCCCCCAAACTTTCCACCTCCCGCATGCCTTTGCCACCGCCGCCGGCAGTCGCTTTGATGAGAAGAGGGAATCCGATCTGTTCCGCTTTTTTAAGAAGTTCCTCATCTGTCATATTGCCCACATCTTCTGTGCCGGGCACAATCGGCACACCAGCTTTGATAACCGTTGCACGTGCTTCTGCCTTGTCGCCCATTGCAGCAATCGAAGAAGGCTTTGGACCAATAAACGCGATTCCGGCATCCGCACAGGCTTGAGCAAAATCCTCCCGTTCTGCCAGAAATCCATAGCCCGGATGGACAGCATCCGCGCCACACCTGCGGGCGATATCAATGATTTTGTCCGCACGCAGATAGGATTCGCGCGAAGGCGCGGGCCCCAGCAAATAGGCTTCGTCTGCGTAACGGACATGCAGCGCGCGGCGGTCTGCTTCTGAAAACACAGCGACAGTATCGATCCCAAGTTCGCGGCAGGCCCGAATAATGCGTACAGCGATCTCTCCTCGATTGGCTACTAAAACTTTTTGAAACATAATTACACCTCCAGCGGTCAGCCGTCAGCCAGGTACGAGACTGAGAGCTAATGGCTTACAGCGGAATATTCCCGTGCTTTTTCGCAGGGCTGGTATCGCGCTTGTTGCTGAGCATTTCCAGCGCGTTAATCAAACGCGGACGTGTTTCCTTCGGCTCGATCACATCGTCAATGTAGCCTCGTTCTGCCGCGACATAGGGACTGGCGAACTTCTCGCGATAGTCAGCAACCAACTCCGCTTTTTTCTTGACTGGGTCTTTGGCTTTTTCGAGTTCCTTGCGAAAAATGATATTTACTGCCCCGTCCGGTCCCATCACGGCGATCTCTGCAGTAGGCCAAGCCAGATTCAAGTCGCTGCGAATATGCTTGGACGACATGACACAATACGCGCCACCATAAGCCTTACGCGTGATCACTGTTAATTTCGGAACGGTTGCTTCGCAATAGGCATATAGCAATTTCGCACCGGATCGAATGATGCCATGATGTTCCTGGTTTGTGCCCGGGAGAAAGCCGGGCACATCCTCAAAAGTGATGATGGGGATATTGAATGAATCACAAAAACGGACAAAGCGCGCGCCTTTTTCGCTGGCATCGATATCGAGGACACCTGCCAAAACTGCAGGCTGATTTGCTACGATCCCAACGGAATGCCCGCCTAAGCGCGCAAACCCAACCACAATATTTGCCGCATAATTTTCATGGATCTCAAAGAATTGTCCTCCGTCAACGATCATACGAAGCACTTCCTTGATATCGTAAGGTTTGTTTGGGTCATCTGGGATGATCAAATCCAATCGCTCATCCATACGGAGTGGATCATCGCCTGGTATAAACGGCGGGTCTTCCATATTGTTTTGCGGAAGGTACATCAATAATTTGCGGATCAAATACAACGTATCTGCTTCACTATCGGCGGCCACATGGCACACACCAGATTTTTCAGAATGAACACTGGCCCCCCCCAGATCCTCAAACGATACTTCTTCATGGGTCACAGCTTTGACAACATCCGGTCCCGTAACGAACATGTACGAAGTATTGCGCGTCATAAAAATAAAATCGGTTAGCGCGGGTGAATACACGGCTCCCCCCGCGCACGGTCCCATGATCGCTGAAATTTGTGGAACAACTCCAGAGGCCAGCGTATTGCGGAGGAAAATATCGGCATACCCACCCAGAGCAACGACACCTTCCTGAATGCGTGCGCCGCCTGAATCATTTAGACCTATGACAGGCGCGCCGTTTTTCATCGCCATATCCATGATCTTGCAGATCTTCTCCGCATGGACTTCGCCAAGGCTGCCGCCAAAAACAGTGAAGTCTTGCGAGAAGACATAAACGAGGCGTCCTTCAATTGTGCCCCAGCCTGTTACAACTGAATCGCTCATGAACTTTTGTGCATCAAGGTTGAAGTCATGTGTGCGGTGTTGAACAAACGCATCCAATTCACGGAACGAGCCTTTATCCAATAAAAGATCGAGTCGTTCACGGGCAGTTAACCGCCCCTTTTTGTGTTGAGATTCAATACGCTCCGGTCCGCCGCCCAGACGTGATTTTGTTTTGTGCTCACGCAGAGTCTGAATGTTCATTTGGTTGCTCATGTTCCTCGCTTTTGATAAAAAATTTCTTGGTTTTCTGATTAAATGCACTGAAGAATGTCACAAGGCACAAAAGGATGGATGCCATCAATGCAAAAAAGATATTTGCTCGTGATGATTCAAAAAACATCCGTTCGACCCAATATTCCAGAACCCAAAGGAATATAGATAGGGGAATTGCCAGGTGTGCCCACGATTTTCCACTGAAAAGGCTCCATAGGAGCACCCCTCCCACGACAATCCAGCCGGCTCCCGTTATGGATAAATACAGCGGGCTGAGGCGCGCACCGAATTCATTCAACACCGTCCACCAGCGGAAGGTGGCAAAGAGCCGGACTGCGCCCCAGGCTGATAGGCTTAACACCAGCCATAGGAGCAGGGTTACACGGAAAGGTCGCTTTTGCGGCATCGATTCAGCATCCCATAACGGTTACAGACTTTCTCTGAGCGTGAAGGGCAACATCCATGTCAGGGCGCTCGGTAGTGCATAAGTTGCTTTCCACCATAATAGACATTTCGCGGCTCCAAATATTCATTAAATTGACCTTTGTAAGGCTGCTGATCCAGGATGACCGGGTTGGCGAGCACATAATCAAGCCCGATATTTCGAAGATATTGACCGCCTTCCCGGGTTTGTAGCGCCTGAAAATAAGCGTAACTATTAATTAATCCATCCATGTTGACTATGGTGCGGTCATGGATGAAGTAACCAACGTTGCCGCCGCCGGTCAGGCCAATGATACTTCCGGGTTCGGTGTATTTTTCGAGGAGAGGAACAATATCCATATAAGGTGCACCCGCTGACCAGTGATGATAGGGCATTGATTGTCGTATCGTGTTCCAAAACGATAACCCCATGCTAATTCCTACATAAGCCGCGAATCCCCATGTAAGTATCGACAGATATGGAATTTTACGTATCAATATATAAAGCATTCCGAGCAGCAAGCTGAGAGTTAGAACAATAATAATCAACTGACTGACCCAGTACCATTCCTTATGCCCGGCATATTTGAGCGCATTGTAATAAAGCACCTGAAGCCAGGCACTACTCAAGAGAGGGATGAGACTCATTTGGATGACAGCACTTTTCCCCTTTTTTCGGTTCACAAATAAAAAGAGGTAAAAAATAATCGCGAATAGAGTGAGGAGAATCAAATATCGCCATACATCTTCAATTCGCAAAATTCTGTACATGTTTTCGGCCCAGCCTCCAATGAGCCCGGAGATGGGACTCCAGGCATTTTCTTCCGTCCGATAACTAAGACCAAAGAAAGATAGCATATCACGTGACGAACCCCCATAGGCGCGGCCCGGCAGCGAAGCCCACCATTGTTTGATCTGTCCGCTTACCGGCGAGGTCGTCCCGAAAGTGAATTTGCTCCAAACCATATAAACGACCAGCGCGCCAAAAACAATACCATAATAGAGCGCTCCGCCTGTGAGCCATTTTTTCCAATAGTCGCGCAAATCATTCCAAGGTTTTTCAATCAAATCTGGAGAGGCAGAGCTTACTTTTTGCAAGCCCAGAAACATGAATCTACTAACTCCAAAAAACAGAAGAGTTAAGCTAAGGTCGATCACAATAATGGTTCTTGAAAAAGAGCCCTGCACAAATCCGAGTTTTTGGATTGCGAGGACAAGGATTCCGGTGACGAGGGAGCCTGTCAGGGCAAATAGAACGAGCCGCTTGATCAATTCAACGGGTCGCAATATGTTTGAATGTTGATATAAGCCAAACAAAAACCCGCAGGGAATTTTGACACCCAAACTCACCACTGCCATTGCTAGTGCGATGTCAACCGATTCATAATAACCAACGAGGCCCACTCGAATCATGAATGCCAGGATTGTCAAAATAACGATGGAGGCAATATCCAGTGGGAGAAAAAAACGCAGTAAGTGACCTCGAAAAATAATCCAGAGGCCTGCCATGCCTACAAAAAACACCAGATCCAACCTGCTGAACATGGTCAGCATACCAACCAAGGCCAGAACTATGATTTGTTTTTTGGAGATCCGATCTCTGCGCCAGGATCGCTCGAATTCATAAAGTTTGTAGACCAGCAAAACGACAAAGAAGGCCGCAATCCCTGATTCCAATCCATTTTGATAAAGGGTGGCAAAAATATGGTGATTGAACACCCAGAATAGTGCAGCAACGGCTCCAAGTGCTGGTACGAAAATTTTTCCAATCAGCCGGTAAAGCAAAATTCCAGTCGTGACCGAAAGTCCGCTCATGACCAGCAGGAGAATCCGCAACGGCAAAATCAAATCGAAACGCGCCAATGCGAAGATCGGTATACAGACCAACATCCATAACGGATGGTAGCCATCCGTCACGTCAACGCCATCGAACGTACTACCATGGCCTTCGCTGATATTTTGGGCAACCTTGAAATAATAATAAGCATCATCCCGTGTGAACCAGCGCCAGGATAGGTTTTGTGCATCTGACAAAGCGGCATACAAACTAATGGACATCACAACTACAATTAAGATTGTTTCAAACCATGGAAATCGTTTCACAAGCATCGCAGTCCTGTCGAAGATCCCGGAGCGTACTTCTACGGGGTAGATCAATGAATATCCAGTGTGATTTTTCCAAAATTTTCATTCCTCCACAGTCGCTCCTGCGCGATAGCGGCCTCATTGAGACGAAACGTTTTATCCATCACTGGTCGTAATTTTCCAGCAACAATCAAATCCATCACTTCCCTGAACTCACTACGTGTGCTCATCGTTGAACCGATAATGCTGAGGTGCCTGGCAAATAGATAGCGATTATCAATTTCAAATTTTGGTCCGCCGCTATTACCAACCGTCAAAAGGCGCCCACCTTTTCGCAAGGCACGCAGACTTTGCATGAATGTCGTGCCCACATTGTCCACAACGACATCCACCCCGCGCTGATTGGTCGCAAGAAAAACTGCTTTCGACCAATCCA
>DATFQC010000276.1:0-3216 GCA_035264425.1 Anaerolineales bacterium | reverse complement strand
GCCAGGCTTCCAGTGGTTCGAGAGTTTCAAATAGAGCGAGGAGATGCACGTCTTCACGCGATTGCACTTCCATCCCTGGCAGGACAGTTAGGCTTGTGCCCGCGGCGGCCTTTTGAACGGCATGCACATTTGCACTCGAATTGTGGTCGGTGATAGCAATCAGGTCAATCTTATGTTCGAGCGCCTTATGTACGATCAGTGGGGGAATCATCGCCACATCGGCACAGGGTGACAGCACCGTATGGACGTGCAAGTCGGCTCGAAACTTTTTCATTTTCAGATGACCGTTCAATTACGAACGCCCATCTCCCAAAGTTTCCCATTGACCTCATAGGTCGGTTGGAGAGTCGATAACAGGATTACACCCTGCTGATTTGCTTTGGCGATGGAAATGTCATCTGGCTGAGCATTCTCAGTAATGATGATGGCTGCCACTTCCGTGAGCGCCGCGACCGCCACGATGTTTAAGTGTGCCTGGAGCGTGGTCCATATAAACCCCTTTTTTGCTCCAGCCATGACGCATGAGAGCAAGTCAGAGCTATACCCCCCAACGGGAGTAATGCTCGCAAAATCACGATGCTCAGTTAATACAGTCAAATTGAGTTGGTCAATGATTTGTTGAAGGTTCATCGTTTTGTCCCTCCCGGCGTCCGCCGAAAGTTTGATTAGGTATCAAAATCCGCATGACAAGTTTTGTGCCTTTGCCCACTGTTGAGTCAAGCTCGATCGTGTCAACACAGCGTTTCATATTGACCAGTCCCATACCCGCTCCAAAGCCCATCTCACGCACTTGTTCGGTCGCGGTTGAATAACCGGGCTGGAAAACTTTTTCCATATCCGGAATGCCTGGTCCATCATCTGTCGCCGACATGGTGATGCGATGCGGTTCCACTTCAAGTTTTAAGATGCCACCGTTCGTGGTGTGGATGATGAGATTCATCTCCGCCTCGTAGACAGCGATACTGCAACGGCGCGTGATCTGTGGATCGGCTCCCAATCGGAGGAGCGCGCGTTTGATGTAGCTTGAGGCTTTTCCACCCTGTGTGAAGTCGCCGGCTTTAATTGTGTAACGAAGGACAAGTGTTGTGCGCTCAGAAATAATGTCTTCGAAAAGGTGGCTGGCGCGATAGCGACGGACTTCCTCTTCTTTGTAATCCTTTTGCAAAGCCACAAGGATGCCGCGGGTGATATCGCCTTTGGTGATCATTCCGACGATCTTGTTATTTTCATCCACCACCGGTAAACGCCCCAAAGCTTTTTCGGTGAATGTGCGCATGGCTTTTACGATGGTGTCGTAACTTGCAACGGTCACCACTTCTCGGGTCATATAATCTTCGGCGGGCGCGGAAAGATCGTTTTTCATCATCGCCCGCACGATATCCTCGATGCTCAAAATCCCAATGAGATTGCCCTCTTCAACGACCGGAAGACCCGAAATACGATTGATGCGTAAAATGTCCAGTACCTTTGCCAGGGGCATTTCCGGGCTGGTTGCGCGCAAATCTGCAGACATCACCTCGCGAATTTTCAGGTCATAGGAGAGCTCCTCGACGCGATTAATGTCATTAGCATCATGGTCCGTAATGGGGCGACCGTGACGTCCATGAGCTTCCTGCTCAGTCGGAGTTCTAGTCGGTGGGCACATGTGATTCGAAGCTTGGGAGTCCGGCCTTGTGGAGGCGTCCGCATAGCTCAAACATGCCAAATGGACTTGTGATCAACGGTATATTTTCCTGCGTTGCAATATTGAGCGTTTCAGTTTGTGGCTGTTTACCGCGTACAAAGATAATTGCCCGAAATTCCGCGATTTGTGCCGTTCGCACTACCTGGGGGTTGGTCAAGCCGGTTAGCAAAACAGCTTTTGGCTGGCTGGAGGCAAGCACATCGCTCATGAGATCTGCCCCGCAACCACCGCGTATTTTTATGTTCATATCCACATTTGGGTTCAAGGGCGTTCCATCTACCAATTCAATAATGTCTTTTAGATACATCGAATTAAAGATCCTTTCACTGGTTTTAAACAGACACGTCTATAAAATTTTGCTCTGACATATTAAGGCTTATTACCTTGAATGGTCAGAGACATTCATCTCTTATTCTAGTGATAAATTTCACAAATAAAATGAAAAAAATAACCGCCCAAAAGGGCGGCTTGGAGAATGACATTTTATGTTGAAGTGACGCTGTTTGTCATTACCAGGTAGGGCGAGTCAGTGCGAAGACCTGTGTTGTATTTCGTTGTGCCTGATGAAAGAGCAGTGTTCTGTAATGATCTGTAATGTGCTGTGTTGTTGCAAACTCGCCACTACTGTCTGTAATTATATGGATACGACAGTTCTTCGTTAGTTCCATTCTTCATATTTTAGGAGGATATTTGTCATAATATGTTGGATGGTCATATGTCCAATGTTACAGAAGTCCCAAAACGCACCGTGTTTTGAATTTCCGCTATTGAATCAACGTACAGGACCAGTTCCTGAATTTTCTCTGCACTCGCTTCTGCATCCACTTTGACATGATATACAATATTCGAGGCTGGCTTTCTTTCGTCCTCAAAATCTCCAGTTATTTCCACTTGTACGCTTTTAACCTTAATATCACGCTTCGCAGCTTCACGATAAATGTCGTTACAGAAACAGGTCGCGAGCGCGAGAAAAAGGAACTCTCCTCCTGAAACGCTTGAACCGCCGGTTGGTTTGGCGCGATAGAGGAGTCTGTTCCTTCTCTCCAACTTTAAGAATGACTTGATGATGATTGAGGTCGTTTTGAAGGTGGGCACTAAATTTCATAAATCACCTTTAGAGTCCAACTCGTTGCGAATTTGAATACACGTTGAACCGATCCCGCCTGGCATAGCCGATTAGCGTGATTCCATATCGTTCTGCCATTTCAATCGAAAGCGAACTTGGTGACGTGCGCGAAATCAGGATCGGTGCCTGGATGCGGGCAGCTTTCTGCAGCATCTCTGAACTGATGCGTCCAGTTGTGATTAAGATTCGTGTCTCGGGCCAAACATTGTTCATCAGACACAACCCCGCGATCTTATCGAGTGTGTTGTGCCTGCCAATATCCTCTGCGACGAGGATCACTCTTTCTCCATCGCCCAATGCAGAGGTATGGACTCCGCCCGTTTCACGATATAACTCCTGAGATTCGAACAGCATTTCCACAAGATGACCGATCGCTTCAGGCCGGACCCTAGGCTGGTCGCCGTTA
>DATFQC010000275.1:0-2240 GCA_035264425.1 Anaerolineales bacterium | reverse complement strand
ATTGCTGATAAAATTGCAGAAATTCACATGACAACCCGCGAACAGGTCGCCGAAGTGACTTCCAGGAACGCCGCGCGCTTGTTCGGTTGGGGAGGCTGACGTTGAGCTCGATCACCTTTTTCACATCGGTGCAGGATCAACTTAAATTCGTAGAAGAGCGGATTCGAGATCAGGCTGGAGAGAATCATCACCCAGATTTGCGCTCGGCACTGGAGCACATCCTCTCTGCCGGAGGCAAACGGATCAGGCCCACCCTCGGCCTGCTCGTCGGCAATATGCTTGGCGCACCGGAGGAGAAACTCATTACCCTGGGCGCCTCCGTGGAGTTGCTCCATACTGCGACACTGGTTCATGATGACTTAATCGATGGCGCGCTCCTGCGCCGTGGCATTCCTACGCTCAACGCGCGCTGGTCCCCCGCAGCGACCGTTCTGACCGGAGACTTCCTTTTTGCACGCGCCGCCAAACTCGCAGCCGAGACGGACTATTTGCCTCTCATGAAACTCTTTGCGGATACATTGGCGACTATTGTCAACGGTGAGTTGACACAGATGTTCTCAGCCCGCGGCGTGATCGAACGCGATAATTACTATCAGCGCATCTATGCCAAGACGGCCTCTCTGTTTGAAATGGCATCCCACGCCGCCTCCATGGTCGCCACAGAAGATGAAGAAACGCGCGCAACAATGAGCGTCTTTGGCTATGAAGTGGGCATGGCATTCCAAATCGTGGATGATATTCTTGATTTCACAGGTGATCCATCCACGGTCGGCAAGCCCATTGGCTCAGACCTGCTTAATGGACTGGTCACACTGCCAGCAATATATTTTGCTGAAGCCAATCCAAACAATGAAGATGTAATGTCTCTGCCCGAAGGTGGCTGGAAAGATACTGAACGTGTCCAGCGACTGGTCGATAATATCCGCCAGAGTGCAGCCACCCAACAGGCCATGGACGAAGCGCGTCAAGCTGTCAGCCGTGCCCTCAAATCGTTGAGCGAGGCACCCGTTTCTCCGGAGAAAGAAGCGCTGGAAGATCTGGCGAAGTTTATTGTTGATCGAAGAGTCTAGTTCAGAATTGGAAGCGGTTTGGAAATCCAGGTCGCTTCCAAATCCTATGGAAATATCCCATGCCTAATCCCCGTAAACCCTTCCGAATTAATGTTGGTTTTATTGTCCATGAAGAAGTTGGCTACGTTCACGAGTTTCCCTTTGAAATTGAGAAGATCAAGCTTGAAGACCTTGAATTAAAAAATCTTGTCGGTAAAGTAGACATTGGTCGCACGCCACAAGGGTTAGTAGTTCAGGGAAGTTTTGAAGCGGACACCATACTCGAATGTGTGAGATGCTTAAAAGAATTTACTTATCCGCTGGACTGGGAATTTACTGAGCTTTATGCTTTCACCAAAAAGTCTTTGAGCGAATCAGAATTGCTTGTCCCTGAAGACGCCCAACTCGACCTTGCTCCGCTGATCCGTGAATATGCCCTGTTGGAAATTCCCATTAATCCCTTGCACGATCCTGAATGTAAAGGTCTTTGCATTGAATGTGGCCAGGATTTGAACCTAAAGGACTGCGGTCACAGCCAGGACCCCGACGATTCCCCATTTGCAACCCTCAAAGATTTGCTGGATGAATAAACTAAAGACGTGACACTAAGTGTCACGTCTTTAGTTTTCAATTATGGATTTGGCAAAGGTGGGAAGGTACCTTCCGGTGCATACCAATCTCCGGGATCAGCATTGACGGTTTGACTCTCCGTCACGGTGATGGGCAAAAGAGTGTGATCATCGCATCCCGCGGCTAAGCCACAAGGTACCATCTGGGTATAACCGCCAGCATAAGAACCTCCGCCCAGCGTATAAGAATCGACTTGACCTGTATTCCCAGCGGTTCCTTCGTAAGGATAAGAAACTAAATAATAAGTTCCTGCAGGCACATTCAGAGAAAACTGTGCCTGCCCTTTTGCTGTATCGACAAAATATGCCTTTTTGTCGGTTAAGCTGAATAACACCACGCGCATAGGCGGCAAAAATTCAGAGGGATAAGATAACTGTCCTGTGACTGTTCCAATCAACTGAGTGCTATTTGGTTCAGGAGTAAAAGTAAAAGTTGCCTGAGGTGGAATAGGTAATGGATCTGATGCTGAAATTTCAGTGGGTGTGACAGGAATTTTGCTGTAAGCAAAATTGCAAGCAAGAAGTGCGATTAAAATCGGAATCAAAACCAATAATTTTTTCA
>DATFQC010000274.1:0-4493 GCA_035264425.1 Anaerolineales bacterium | reverse complement strand
TTGAAACTGCCTCATGAAATCTTCATTCATCTTGTACCTTCCATTGCTCGCGAAGTTTCTGCAGAACTCGGCTGAGAATTGTGCCGACGTTGCTTTCGCTGAGCTCTGTGATCGCCGCAATTTCACGGTTGTTAAAATCTGCACCAAATTTGAGAGAGACAAGTTCTTGCTCGCGTTCCGGCAAATCCGCCAGCAGACGGGATAGTTGCTGAAGGTCTTGGGATTGCTCAAGGTGATATTCAACTGTCTGTCCGGTCGCTTTTTCAGCCATCGAAATTGGCAAAGCAGTACGCCGCTTGCGTAGATAACCAATGACTTCATTTTTTGCGATCGAGAAAAGCCATGCAGAGAAAGCGGCACGATCCTTGCGGTATCTATGGCGTTTCAACCAGACTTTTTCAAGCACCACTGAAGTCAAATCTTCGGCTACGCCTTCGTCACCCAGACGATAACGGAAATAGTTATACAGTCTGGGAAGTTCATTGCTGACAATCGAATCCCAGTTGATTTCTTCCATGGAAGATGCCATGACCTTCTGTATCGCTTTGTTCTGAAGTGTCATCTCATAGATTAATACGCGCTAGTTTGCAATGTATCACAAAAAGAGCCAAGGGAAATAATCCTCTGGCTCTTTGAATTCTTCTGTATTTCGTGACTTACTTCCTCACCGACGCGAATCCCAATCCATTCGGGCCTACATGTGTACCAATAACCGTGGTCACATTGACCATCAAAATATCACGCGGCACAAACTGGCTGGCTCTTTGCATCAACTCATTCAGGAATTCTTTGGCACGCGGTTCAGCGCCGGTGTGCAGGATCGCCAATCTCTTTAACTCGCCACCCTCCAATAAAAATTTCAGCATTCGTTCATTTGCCTGACTCGTTGTTCTCACCACGCCAATGGCCTTGACTGTCCCATGTGTCAATTCGATGAGGGGTTTGATCTTCAAGAGGCTCCCGAGCATGGCAACGGTCGCAGGGACGCGTCCGCTCCGCTTCAAATATTCCATCGTATCCAGCGCGGCAGAGACGTGGAGTCGCTTGTGCGCGGATTCGATGGCAGCCAGGGCAGCTTGCAATCCCATTTCAGCAGCTTCCGCGGCAGCGAGCACTTGAAAACCCAATCCAAGCGAAAGAGATGTGCTATCTACACAGGTAACTTGGTTCGAAAAATCATTGGCTGCCTGCTTCGCAACATTCAAAATGGAGGTCAGCGCACCGGCCGCGTGGATGGAAAGGATGTGGTCACAGCCGCGTGTGAGGAGGGATTCGTAACGGGTGGAGAATTCGCCAATCGAGGGCGCGGCAGTGGTCGGCTGAGTCTTAAGTATGGGTAAGCGCTTGTAAAATTCTTCGCGCGAGATCCCGATTCCATCCACATATTCCTTTCCATCGATAATCAAAATAGATGGGACAACCTCAAGTTCATATTGTTCGACCAGATATTTGGGAATATCACTAGTCGAGTCCGTGAGGATGCCAAGTTTCATTGTTGGGGCTTTTCGCGATCCAGCCAGAGCTCTCGATATTTGCGATTCCAATCGATCAGGAAGCGATACGCCATCACCAGACCACAGGCCAGGGCAGTCCACAGTTCCAGGCCTCGCAGATGAAAAAGCCAGAAGAGTGGCGTGATAAGAATTCCTGTCAACACACTGGCACGCGCACCGTGATGAATGATGAGCACGAGAGTCAATAGCAGACCCGCGCCAATCACCAGTGAAAACCAATTGGCTGCGAGCAGTGCACCGCCAAAGGTTGCGATGCCCATACCGCCCCGGAACTGCGCAAAGATGGGCCAGCAATGACCCGCAACTGCAAAGGCGGCAGTGAGAACAATCACCCATGCATTGTTTGAATATTTGATGGCAAGAAACGTTGGGAGAAATCCCTTTGTAACATCCAGGACCGCTACCAACGCGCCCCATCCAAACCCCGCCTGTCGAATCGTATTCGTTGTGGTGGCATGACCTGAGCCCGCGTCGCGCACATCCACACCCTTTGCAAAGCGCGTCACCCAGATGGAAAATGGAAGGGAGCCTGAAAGATAACCCAATAACGGAAAGAGGAAATAAGTAAGGATTTGCATGGTTAGTCCAGTTTGCGGATGGCGGGATGGATCAGACCGAGAAGTGCCAGCCCCATGGTGGAAAGCCCGCCGATCAAAAAGACAGTCGGCGCACCGAACCGATCCGTTGCCCAACCCGAAAGGCTGAACCCGATCGGCAATAAAACAAACGAACCCAGTGCATCAATCGAATAAACCCTTCCAAGCATTTTGCCGGGCACCATTTCCTGAAGGGTATGAGTCCAGATCAGCGCGAAGACCGAGGTGGACATGCCGCTCACAAACATGGATGCGATCAAAATGGGAATGGGAAGTTTGAATGCAAACGGTAACAAAGCCGCACCGCAACCGACGACGGAAAGATAACTCAGTAACCCGCGTCGATGAAGGCGGACGTATTGTCCGAGCCAGAGCATGCCAATGACAAATCCAAGCGAGGCAGCAGAACCAAGGATGCCGAGCAGTTTCACATCCGCGCCGAGATCCTCTTTGATCAGGAATGGCATTGCGACCGCACGCGGACTCGCTTCCATGATGTTGACAAAACCAAAGAGCAGGATGGTGATCCAAATCCAGGGCAGCGTCATGACCAGCTTAAATCCGTCACCCAGATCTTTAAATCCCTGTTTGAGCGAGTCTTTTGCGGACTTCTGTATTTTTCCTGTTTCTGAGCTATCGTCGCGCTCTGGCACTTTATCCAGGTTGGAACGGAGCATAGGTAAAACACAAAGTGCGGAAATAAAAAAGGAAAGGGCGTCCAGGCCGAAGGTCAGGGAGGTGCCACCTGCCGCCACAAGTGCTGCTCCGAGAGCTGGACCGACAATCCCTGTAACACGTTGGCTTAATCCGCCTAATGAGTTTGCACTTGTCAACAATTCTGATGGCGTAATCTGCGGAATAACGGACTGATAGGCAGGAAAGAAAAATGCTTCCACGAACCCAAAGATCATACTGGCAATATAAATATGCCAGATCTGCAGAAGATCGAGCCACGCAAAAATTGCGACGAAGGTGATGACCAATCCACTCAATATATCCGAACTGAACATGATACGGATGCGAGGCAGGCGATCCACGACCACCCCGCCAATCAGCAGGAATATCAGCATGGGGACTTGCGAAAAAACCAGTACCGTTCCCATCGCAATTGCAGAGCCTGTCTTCTCCAACACCCACCACGAAAGTGCAATGCGATAGAGGCTATCTCCCAGCCGTGAGGTAGTTTGCCCTGTCCATAACAATGCAAAGGGACGATGTCTTAGTGCACGCAGGACATTCATTGGGCGCGAGTATAGCATACGCAATTCAAAGAAAAAGATTCTGTGAACGGATCGTTCAGACATATTTTGATATTCATTTGCAATATTGAATGAAATTTTTCATAACCAGCTCATCTTAAGCATGACCTCCGTAATGCGCTTACAGAACTGACAACGATTTCAGTACTCTGCTCCTATTAATTTATAGTCCATTCTGCATAAGATGGGCATTGTTCATTCGATCATCGTTTTCGTACTCATTAGTTCGAAACGCTATTAATCAAAATCATCAGTCATAAACGTGGAGCAACTCGTAGAAAGCGATTGCTTCATACAGGAGAAAACGATGAACAAAACGATCCATCGAATTGCAAGTCTGATCATGGCATTGGCCATGCTTGTGGGGAATTACATCCATACGCAGGCAGCCGGGAATATCTATTATGTATCCCCAACCGGCAACGATACAAACCCTGGAACTGCCACGGCTCCGTTCAAGACATTTGTGAAAGCAAACTCTGTTCTGACAGCCGGAAGCACACTCAATATTTACGCAGGGACGTATACAGAACAATTGAAAATCTCGAAAAGCGGAACAAGCAGTGCGTTAATCACGGTCAAGCCGTTGAGTGGAACTGTAGTGATCGATATGAAAAACGTGGCAACATTTGGCTTAAGCTTGGCTGCTTCCTATGTAACCGTCAGTAGTCTGGAAATAAGAAACTCAGGCGATATCTGTGTCAACATGGTAGGCAGCAATCTCACCGTGGATGGATTAGTTGTGCATGAATGCGCGAGTCATGGGATCAACACCAACAATTCTTCGCAGATAAAAATTCTCAATAGCCGCGTCTACCGCACCGTCCTCTCCAATGCGAGCCGCAGTATTTCCAGCGGTTGGGGATCGGGCATCAAGGTCCGCGTCAGTGACAATGTCTTGATCCAGGGAAACACTGTCTATAATAATTATGGCGAAGGCCTGGGAACGCGCGGCACAAACGTTACGATTCGTGCGAATACTGTCTACGATAACTTTTCCGTCAATATCTATACCAATTCAGAGAACGCGCGGATTGAAAGAAATTTCGTTTACTGCACACCCAATAGTGGCTATGAAAGAGACGGACTACCCGCCATTGGAATCGGTCTGGCGGAAGAATATT
>DATFQC010000273.1:0-2640 GCA_035264425.1 Anaerolineales bacterium | reverse complement strand
AGATGGGAATTAAATCCTTCAGCTGCTTCCTCCAATGTGACTGGCAACTCTTCTCTCTTCCAAAGGCCCATCTCTTTTGCCTTACGAGCCACGGATGTGTACCGTGAGATTCCGAATCCGTTTTCCTGTAAGAGGGGAGAGGTCAAAACCTCTGAGGGAGTTCCGTCCAGAAAGATTCGTCCTTCCTTAAGGGCAATGACTCGATCGGCGAATTGAGCAATCCATTCCACTTTGTGTTCCACCAGCACAACGGTCATACCCCGTTCTGCCATCCTGCGGATCACCCCGAAGACTTCGCGCGTGCCAATCGAATCCATCTGGGAGGTTGGCTCGTCGAGCACGAGAACCTTGGGTTGCATGACCAGGATCGAGGTCAGGGCGACGCGCTGCTGTTGTCCCCCGGATAAAGAATAAGGCGAGCGTTCCGCCAGATCGCTGATGCCAGTCAATTTCATGGCATCTTCCACGCGCGCTTTCATCTCCTCGCGCGGGATGCCAATGTTTTCCAATCCGAACGCCAGTTCTTCAAAGACCGTGTACTTCGCGCCACTGATCTGATTGAACGGATTCTGAAAGGCAAGACCGACATTCAACACCCATTCGCTCAGCGTTGAATCGAGTGATTCCTTTCCTAACACTTCCACGAGGCCGGTGAGTTCCCCTTTGAAAAAGTGGGGGACAAAGCCAGCCAGCGTATAACACAGCGTAGATTTACCCGCCCCGTTCGGCCCAATGATCGCCAGGAACTCACCTTCATTCACCTGCAAGTTAATATTTTGCAGAGCGGGCGTCTCTGTGAGTGGATATTTGTAGGTGACGTCTTGCAGATTTACGATAGCCATAATTTGAGGGCAACGGTGAGGATGACCAGTACGATCATGGACCAGCGAATTGTTCTGTCGAGATTGGTATCCGGAATATCATACAAAGATGTTTTCGTATGAGTAGAAGTAAAGCCGCGGGCCTCAATGGCAATGGCACGTTCTTCCACTTCCACGAGCGAGCCAAAGACCAGTGGCCCCACCAGAGGCCCCAATGAGCCAGCTCGCCGCAAGAAAGTACTTTGCGTATCCAGTCCTCTGGAACGCTGAGCCGCAATGATCGTTTGGGCCTTGGCTTGCATCTGCGGCAGAATTTGAAGGGTGGAAATAATGACATACGCAAACTGACCGGGCAAGCCGCGCCGTGTCAGGTCGCTCATTAATTCACTGGGATGAGTGGTCAACAAAAAGAGAGTAAAAGAAGAAACCATGACAACAATCCGCATGGCATTGCGAAAGGCGAATAGTAAGCTTTCCTGCGTGATATCTAAAAACCAAATTTTGAAAATCACCTGATCGCCGATCGGTTGAAAAAAAGCCTGCATCAAAAAGAGGAAGCTGGCGGCAGGCAGGATCAGCCGCAATAACGTCCCGAAAAATTCCCGGTTGACTTTGCCGATAAAACTTAGAGGGAATATAACAAGCAATAAAAGAAGGGGAGGCGTCCAATACCAGGGACTGAGAAAAGAAATTAAAACAAATCCCAAGGCTAGCGTTAGCTTTGTGAGAGGGTTGAGACGATGGAGGAGACTATCTCGTTTTACGTAGAAAGAGAGTCGCTCATGCATAAGTGAATTATAAATGACAAGCGAAGCACGCCACAGAGTGGCAGTATGGACAAGCGCAGCACGCCGCAGAGCGGCAGTGTATACAGCGAAGCACTACAGTCCCGTATGTTTTTGGCGGGAGTCCCGTGCAAAAACCTCGTGGCATCATGAACAAAAAGAGACCAGACTTTCAAAGCCTGGTCTCTTTTTCTAAACTATGAAATTAGCCGCCAAGAATGTTACGAAGGATGAATGCAGCAAATAGCACAAGTAACACAACAACGCCTACAGCGATGTAAAGTTGGGTCTGGCTGGTGCCACCTTCTGTTTCGACATTTTCAGGGCGTGGGAAGCGAGCCACAAAGCGCTTGGAGAGTCCTTGTATGATGGCAAACGCCAGCATGCAGGTTGTGATCTTGTCCACAGGCTCCACCAGGAAGTTAGTGCTGAATACGGCTTGCAGAACGCCTTGTCCTGTTTGGAGCAGGTAGGCTGTGATAAAGGAAGAACCACTGGCGGTGATGCCACCAAACAAGTAGACCCCGATCGGAGTCGAAACCGTGGCGGCGGTCAGGGCGACGAGAAAGCCAGTCACGACCACTTTCCACCAGCTTTTGAATAACCCGGCATTGGCGCACAGGCCCGCGACCAGACCGATGAAGAAGGCGACGGGCCACCAGGGCAGGGCATTGGGGTCAATCGCAAGGCCCCAAATGGTGTTGGAGAGCGCGCCTGTCACCGCCCCAGCCCACGGACCGCAAAGGACCGCGACGAGCACTGTACCAATGGAATCCAGGTAGACGGGTAGTTTAAGCAGGACAACGATCTGTCCGATGGCTATGTTTATGGCAATCGCGACCGGGATAAGCACCCATGTCATTGTGTTGAAATTACTTCCAATATTTAGCCAGGAACCGGTCTTCTGGCGTTGCATGGCTGATTCTCGCATCGTTACCTCCATCGAAGATGATTGATAGGCCCGCAGGGGCTGATACCATTCTTTTGATGAGATTATGTTGTTTTCCTGCGGATTGTCTTTCAGATTGTAACCC
>DATFQC010000272.1:0-3435 GCA_035264425.1 Anaerolineales bacterium | reverse complement strand
GTATCTACTCCATTGCGATCATTAGCATGACCCTACTGATTACGGGCCTCGCCATGTACGCATTAGCCAGGCGAAGTCAAATACCTGAACAGACTTTCTCTGCCACCATCAACCGCGATTGTGCGCCGTGGGATGGGTCAGCATTTACAGTATCCATTCCAATGGAAGGCAAAGGCATCGCTATCTCGATTTATCA
The DNA here is from genome assembly GCA_035264425.1 of Anaerolineales bacterium. Classification (GTDB taxonomy): domain Bacteria; phylum Chloroflexota; class Anaerolineae; order Anaerolineales; family Villigracilaceae; genus Defluviilinea. The sequence goes on along the minus strand of DATFQC010000272.1, from coordinate 3,239 downwards.
ATCGCCTGAGATCGAACATCCAACCACATTTTTATTTGCAGAGGACACGCTTAGCACTGGCAACGCTCTCCTCATCTTGCCCCTTGGATCACCGCAGCAATTGACCGGCAAAGTATCTTTTCAAAATGTTGCACGGGATACGCCAGTGAAGGGTCAATTTGACCTCGTTACAAATTCCGGTAAACATTTCAAAGGCAAGTTCAGCGCTGAATGGAAAAATGAGATTGTCTTATGCGGATGATAGGTTGGGTCTCGATATTTGGGGATTTGTCTTAAAAAATATAGCGGAGACTTCTTTGTCTCCGCTATATTTTTAATTCCTAATCTGCAGCGGGCATGGGCGCAGGTGAACCGCGTCCACCCCATTTGCCGGGCCAACCCGGCAGGAAGGCTCCGAGGATCAAGGCTCCCATCGCAGCAAAGAAAGTGATGCGATAGGCATTCTCAAACCCCTTGATGCTCTGGGCGCAGGCGGCTTGGAGAGTGGATAAAATCTTGGCTTTGGCCGCCTCTGCCATTGATCCAGATAATGAGGCAAGGGAAGCGTCCACACCGGGAGGGAGATTCTGTTCTGCTTTCACCCCGGGCGTCTCACAGACGCCGAAGCGTGTCGACGCGGAAGCCGTTGTCTGTGATTCCTGCAGCTTGTCCTGCTGGGTTCTGATATCCGCCGAAACCGAAGAGCTAAAGACGGTTGCCAGCGCCGCCACCGAGACAGCCTGAACCACAAAGCGCGTACTATTCAACAGTGATGAACCACGCGGCAGATTATTCAGGGGCACACTGCTCAACGCCGCGACAAAGGAGGTTTGAAGCGTGAGGCCCACCGCCAGCCCGCGTAAGGCAAGCAGAAAGATGATGTATGAAATGGGTGTTGCCGCTTCGAGCTTTGTAAGCTGCCATGTATTAATGCACAGGATAAGAAAGCCCACGATCATATTCATACGAGGACCGAACTTATCATAGAGTCGACCTGCCAACGGCGTCGCAACTCCTGAAGTGGCTGCAACCGCCAGAAGGATATAGCCTGTTTCCAACGCCGTCCGACCGCGAAATGCCTGCAGGTAGATCGGCATTAGAAATTCCGCACTGAATAATGCAATCGTTGCCACATAGCCCACTAACGCCGCATTGAGAAAAACAGGACTGCTGAAAAGGCGCAGGCTGCTCATGGGCTCCTTTACAAAATACAATTCGATGATCGCATGAGCAACCAGGGCAACGACTCCAACTCCTAAAGCGAGCAAGGTGCTTGCGCCGGTCCAGCCATTGGTTTCCGCGATACTGGCTGCATAAAGGACCGAGCCAAAGCCGATCACAGCCGTGATGAGGCCCAATGGATCAAACTTGGGCTTACGCTCTATCCTGTAATCCAGCAGGAAACGCGAGCCCAGAAATACACCAATAATTCCAATCGGGATGTTGATAAAGAAGATCAGCCGCCAGAGGTTGGCATCCACCAGCCAGCCGCCCAAAATGGGACCCAGGGCCGGCGCGAACACCAGGGCGATACCAAAATATCCAAGCGCAGTCCCCTGCTCTTTTGGCGGGAACGCTCGATACAGTTGCGCAGGTCCCAACGGTTGCGCAACACCGCCGCCAAATCCCTGCAACGCGCGGGCCGCGATCAGCCATCCCAGCGACGGAGCGAGTCCGCATAGGAAAGAGCCGATCACAAAGACAGCCAATCCAAAAAGATAGACGCGCTTGATCCCAAAACGGTCTGCTAAGAAGCCAGAGACAGGGGTTGTCACACCCAACGATAAAACATAAATACTCAATACCCACTGCGCATCTGCCAGAGTAGCTCCGAACTCACGCCGCAGAGTTGGGAATGCTACATTGATTACAGTAGCATCCAGGATGATCATGAAAATCCCGAACATGACAGAGATCAGGATTTTCCATTTTTGTTCCAGTCCGCCAGACTGGTTACCAGCAGTCTCAACACTCATACTTTAATAAGACCTTTCGATAGATAATATGTTTCAGCAAATGCAAACCCTAAAGGTCTATTCTGCAAAACCGGAAATACGTTCTTGATTACAAAGGGCCTGTAGGGTCTTGGTCTGAAAGTTCCCCAGAACAAGAATTAGACCACTGAATTATCAAAAGTCTTACTTCGAGGCTTGACCAGATTAAAAATGCGCCATCCAGTTGTAAGGCCGGATGGCGCATTTGATTTTGTGAATGAACTTCTAGCGAGTGAAAGGCGATGTACTGATATTCATTGCAGCGCTGAGGGGAGTAGAGCGCAGCGTTTGGAGCATCTTTCTACGGTCTGATTTTGCTAACTCCATGGCTTGTTCGGCATCGCGTAAGATATCTTCAACAGCAGTATATTCGTCCCCGCACAGGACGATGCCCACGTTTGCCCGCACCTGCAATTCATTTTCGGATTTTGCCAAATGCTTCCGAATTCGGTTTTGGACACGGGAGGCAACCAGGATGGGCGTCTCATGATTGTTTACATCTTCGATCAGGACGACGAAGACATCTCCGCCCAGCCTTGCCACAGTGTCTGTGGGACGCAGAATCGTCTTCAACAGTGCGGCTGATTCCTGAAGCACGCGTTTGTTATATTCCTTACCAAACAGGTAATTGATCTTGGTCGACTGCCCAAGATCCAGGTAAAGCACTGCAAACTTATTCTGACGAAGTTGTTTGGCGCGCTCCAGTGCATACATAAGGCGTGCCATAAAAAAGGAACGGTTGTAAACACCGGTCAGCACATCCCATGGCAGGCTTTCCATCGGTTCTTCCGTTGGGCAAATTCGCTGGATGAGATTACTCATCTGCTCAATATTGACCGGTTTGATCAGAACCAGTTGGGGAGCCGCAGGCAGCGCTTCCACCAGATGTGCATGAGCCGTAATGACCACTACCGGGACATTCTTCAGTCGCTCATCGGTGCGCATCATCGCAAGGATTTCCCCTCCGGACATGCCCGGTAGGCCCAAATCCAGGAGAACAATGTCAGGCGTGCTCTTGACAAGCTGCTCTGCTGCAACTTTTCCATTTAGGACGATCTCCGTGCGATAGCCAGCCAGGTCCAGTACGTGCCTGAAGAGGGCCACAATATCCCGGTCGTCTTCCACGATCAAAGCAAAAGGTTTTTCCAAGGTTTCTCCTTGTTTACAGGACGTTCAAAGCACAGGATGGTTACGAGTACGGAGGGGCTCCAGCATGGGAAAAAGTTACACCTTTCTGCAAATAAAACCAATCGAGTAAAATCTCTC
>DATFQC010000271.1:0-3011 GCA_035264425.1 Anaerolineales bacterium | reverse complement strand
CGCATTCGAGTTAATCCTCAAATTACTGGAAAACAACGAACCATCGGCGCGGTTGACAGCCATTCAGGAAATGGGAAAGCTTGGAGATAAAAGGGCAATTCCCTATCTGGCCTCTCAATTACAAAACAACCAGACGGCCATCCAGAGTGAAATTGTACAGGCCCTTGGCAGATTGGGCGCGATAGAAACAATTCCTGACATGCTCAACTTGCTAAAAGATGACCAGTTATACGGTCCGCGCGCAAGTGTCTATCGTGCAGTGACGGAAGCGTTTCAAGCTTTTGGCGGTATTAAAAATGAGATCAGGAATGCCTTTCCTGGAAACTATCCTGCCATGTACAACATGGGAGGTGCGCCGCTCAGCCTTCCGGAAGCCATGGGATTGCTGGGCGATAGTCAACCCAACTTGTTAAGTGACGCAATCGCCAAAATGCAAACAGGTTTTACAAAATCAGAGGAAGAGACAGACCCAATTGCCAATACAATTGGGAAGACATTGGATGATATGACGTGGAAGTTCGGCGTTATGTTCGCGGATGCAAAAGATGCCAAGCAGGACCAAGTCACCCGCTTGCTGGAATTGCTCAATTCAGCGTCAAAACTGGCGCAGTCCGCAGCCGCCTTGACTCTTCCCTGGTATGGGGATGAACGAGCCATAGATCCCTTGAACCAGGCGACTCAGGACTCTAATGACGTTGTGAGCCGGTCAGCCAAGTGGGCCCTTCAAGCTCTTCAAAAAACACTCCTGGATCGAAAGCAATCTGGTATATAAGAAGTCTTATCCCTCCCGGCGTATAATAACTGGGAGGGATTTTTTATTTCAACAAGGAGACCGCCTCATGTCTGGACCTAGAATTGTCCGTGCTCCCAGGGGAACGAATCTCACCTGCAAGAACTGGCTGAGCGAAGCTGCCTATCGCATGATCCAAAACAATCTCGACCCGGAAGTGGCAGAGAAACCGGAAGATCTTGTCGTCTATGGCGGACGCGGAAAGGCCGCGCGATCGTGGGAAGCGTTCGATGCCATTCTGGAATCACTTAGAAATCTTGAAGAGGACGAAACGCTTCTGGTGCAATCGGGGAAACCTGTTGTCGTTTTCAAATCACACAAAGATGCTCCCAAAGTTTTAATTGCAAACTCAAATTTAGTGCCGCATTGGGCGACGTGGGAGCACTTCGATGAGCTTGCCAAAAAGGGACTCATCATGTATGGGCAAATGACGGCCGGCTCATGGATTTATATCGGCACGCAGGGAATTTTGCAGGGTACATACGAAACGTTTGGCGCGCTTGCAAAGCTCAAAGGCTGGGGATCACTCAAAGGGAAATTTGTTCTTAGCGCTGGCCTGGGTGGGATGGGTGGCGCACAACCTCTTTCCATTACGATGAATGAAGGCGTGGGTTTAATTGTTGAGGTCGATCCCGAACGAGCGGAACGCCGCCGCGCGATCGGGTATGTGGATACCGTCGTCGATACGCTGGAAGAGGCGATGACTCTAGTCGAAGAAGCGAAAGAGAAACAGATACCGAAATCCATTGGGTTGATCGGCAACGCGGCAGATGTGTATGCAGAACTGGTCGGGCGTGGAGTGATTCCAGATGTGGTGACGGATCAAACGTCCGCACATGAAGCGTTATTCTATATTCCCTCGGGTTTATCGGTCACCGCTGCCGACGAGCTGCGAATGTCTGATCCCGAAAAGTATAAGAAAATGGCGATGGACTCCATGTCGAAGCATGTGCGCGCCATGCTTGACTTCCAGCGCGCCGGTTCGGAAGTGTTTGATTATGGAAATAACATTCGTCAGCAGGCCTATAACAACGGCGTGAGCGACGCCTTCGAATTTCCAGGCTTTGTGCCCGCTTATATTCGTCCGTTGTTTTGCGAAGGCAAGGGACCGTTCCGCTGGGTGGCGCTCTCGGGTGATCCGGAGGACATTTACGCAACCGATGAAGCCATCCTGGAATTGTTCCCTGAAGATGATCACCTTAGACGCTGGCTCAAGATGGCACGTGAAAAAGTCCCATTTCAGGGACTGCCAGCGCGTATTTGCTGGTTAGGCTATGGCGAACGTATGAAAGCAGGTTTGAAATTCAATGAGCTTGTTGCGACTGGAAAAGTGAAAGCACCTATCGTGATTGGACGCGATCACCTTGATTCAGGCTCTGTGGCTTCTCCGAACCGTGAGACCGAATCGATGAAGGATGGCTCAGATGCAATTTCAGATTGGGCGATCCTGAATGCGATGATCAACGCCGTAGGCGGCGCAACATGGGTTTCGTTCCACCATGGCGGCGGGGTTGGGATGGGATACAGTCAACACGCCGGGCAAGTTATCGTGGCGGATGGGACACCGGAAGCCGCGCGAAGACTGGAAAGAGTCCTGACAACGGATCCCGGTATGGGCGTTGTCCGGCACGCTGACGCCGGGTACGAAATCGCGATCGAGGCCGCGAAACGTCATGGAATCAAAATGCCGATGCTCGGAAAATAGAATTAAGATTGATCTATGCAAGAAGAAACTCGAAATTGGATTTCAAAAGCGAATAAAGATTTAGGGACAGCTGGCTTTGCCTTGGAGTCTGTTGATGGTCCTTTGCCCGTAACAACGGCTTTGCATTGCCAACAAGCGGCAGCGAAATATCTTAAAGCCTTTTTACAGGAACATGGAGTTCCTTTTTCAAATCAACACAATTTGACTCCATTACTTAAATCTTGTATCTCAGTTGATAATTCATTTGAAGATCTACGTACAGATATAAATCGACTGGATGGATATTCAATCGCTTCCCGCTACCCTAAAGCCAGCGATTCTACAGAATTTAGAAATGAAGCATTAGATACCGCAAAAAGGGTGAAAGAATTTATTTTGGAAAGGCTTGATTAAATAGCAGGTCTGATGCAGCCAAGAAAAGAAAAAAGTAATTATATTTCGGCAATTATTGGTCTGATAACAATCAGTACCCTCGCCTGTGAGCCGGTTATTGCAATTGGCTGGCGAGAATTATTT
>DATFQC010000270.1:0-5366 GCA_035264425.1 Anaerolineales bacterium | reverse complement strand
AATAGCGTAGGGTCTTGGGTAACATGCTGACTCCAGTCCAAACCCACTTCCAAGAAAGCTGTCGCGGCGAAGTTCTCAAGTGAATTCGATTCACCAGTGGCGATCACGAAATCCTCTGAGACATCGGCCTGGAGCATACGCCACATGGCATCAACATACTCTGGGCTCCAACCCCAATCCCTCTGGATTCCCATATCCCCCAATATCAGCTTCTCTTGGCTGCCTTTGGCAATTCTTACTGCTGCTTGGACGATCTTTCGAGTGACGAAGCGCGGTGGCCGCAATGGCGATTCATGATTAAACAAAATGCCATTACAGGCAAAGATTCCATACGCAGACCTATAGTTGACAACTAACCAGTGCGCCGTGGCCTTGGCCACCGCATAAGGGCTGCGCGGTTGAAAATGGGTAGTCTCATCCGCACCTACCGCAATGATGTCTCCGAAACATTCACTGGAACTCGCGTTGTACAACCGGACTGGTATACCAAGAAAGCGAATCACCTCAAGAAGGTTAAGTGTGCCGGTGGCAATACTCTCGAGCGTTTCCGCTGGTTGTTCGAAAGAGAGACCAACCGAACTTTGACCGGCCAAATTATAAATCTCGTCTGGCTGACTGCGGCTGATCGCCTGGAGCACGCTCCTAAAATCATTGGCGGCCATGGAGATCGTCTTGACTCGATCTCGTATACCCAGCCGCAATAAATTGGCAAAAGTCGAAACCTGCGCATCGCGTGACGTACCCCATACTTCATAGCCTTTTTCGAGCAAAAAACAAGCAAGGTAGGCACCATCCTGACCAGAAACACCGCATATCAGTGCTCGTCGCATACGCGCTGCCTCTTCAAACCAGTTTCATATAGATATCGAGCGTTTCAGCGGCGCAGCGGTCCCATGAGAAATATTTCAACCGAGCACGGCCTTTCGCAATCAGTAATTTCCGATGGCTATCCGAGGTGACGACTCGTTCGATAGCGACACGCATGTTTTCGATATCCACAGGGTCAAAATATTCACCGGCATCGCCCACAACCTCCGGGATAGAACTGGTTTTGCTGCAGACGACCGGACAATCATATGACATCGCTTCCAGCGGCGGCATACCAAATCCTTCATACAGCGAAGGATAGATAAATGCACTGGCGTGCCCATAGAGACCGGCAAGCATTTGATCGCTACCTCCGAGCTGCACAACCTGGCTGCTATCCATCCCCAGCGCGTGAATCGCCTTCTGCTCATCCATGTTCAACGTCCCACCCCCGAAACAGATTAGTCGATATCCCGTTTTAAGTACTGGCGAAGTTGCGTAGGCCTCAAGCAGACCGAGAAAATTCTTATACCCGCCGCGGTTGCCGACATAGAGCAAAAAAGGGTTATTGGAGGAGGAAACCAAATCCCCAGCGCGTTCTCCACCAGCGTGCATTAGGTCGAATCCCAGATAAATCACCGAGGTTTTATCAGGGTGCAGTCCGAGAATTTCAATCGCATCACGCCGCGTAGACTCGGAAATACATATGACATGATCTGCCCGTTCAGTTGCCAGCGCCTTGTATCGAGCGGTTTTCTCTGCGTCCGGGACACTCGATGGAAACTTCTCATGAATCATGTCGTAAATAGTTAAGACGCGTCGCGAACGCTGCGCCCCGAGTCGATAGGGAGAGAAGTATGTTTCATGGACGATATCTGGTTTCATAACATGGAGCATCCAATTTCCCATGAGCGAACCCAGTCCTCGCAACACCCGACGGGGGTAATTCCCATATCTTGTCTGGAAGAGATCCATGTTAGGTGCTCTGAATCCAGACAAGATGCCTGGAGGCATGTGCGCAAGATAGGCGTTGGTATGCATAGGGGCCATGATGCAAACTTGAACGCTGGGTTCCTTAGCAATACGAGAAGCAATCTCACAAAAATATCGAGAGACCCCGCCATAGGTCTGTACCAAAAATATCTGTGGGTCATATGCTATCTTCATCAGACCGCGCCAGTTCCATTGGCCGATGCTCTCAACATCAACTGGTGATCACTCATCGTTTTCGACCCCAGGCGTCGGCGAATCCACCAAGATGCAACATGGGAGGCCCAACGTCCCGTAACTGCGCGCAGTAGGGGTTCGTTCACTGCTACCTTGGAGAAGATATAAAGTCCGCGACCAGTGAAGAACTGGAGTCCTAGCCTCGCGCCCAAAGTCTCCAAAGTACGCAGCTGGAAAAACCCGATATGTTGTCCGGTGGAAAATGCGTAGTACCACCACTCACCGGGCAGTGGCGGAGGACCTTCGTATAATTCCGTCGTAAACAACAAAGTTTGCGCACCCGAGAAGGCCAGTGTTTCTTCTATGAAAGCAATGGGGTCCGTGAGGTGTTCCAATACCTCAATTGCCGTGACCGCGCGGCAAGCCCCTTGAGCTTGACTGTATTCGAAGCCGGGGGCAAGCAGGTTCTCGCAGTGTTTGTCCGCCCAATAAAAATCGAACCCCGAATCGCGCATCAACCGGGTCAACATGCCGTAGCCACCCGCGGCATCCAGATAGCGACCTTCTCCGCGCTCACCCACTATCCAATACAGCGCCCCGGCAAGTTTGCAGGCGAGATCGATATTTCGCATGACCAATCCGGTATCCGCTGCGGCGACCGCTCTCGAATAAGCTTCATCCAGCCAATGGGGTTCATAGGCACGCAAAAACCCACAATTCTTACAGACCCCAAATTGAGCTGAATACTTGCTAAGAACCTGTGCAGTGAAACAAGTTTCCATCGAGCCGGAACAGATAGGGCATCCCATCCCTCAGCCTCACTCTTTAGTCGCCGCCGTCATCGGAGCCATCCGACGAGCTTACTGCGGACACGTTTCATCAGAGGTATCCGAAACAACATACGCTCACTGAACTGGTCAGCTTGAATATTTCTGAAAACCCCTGGAGGGTGCATTAGGGGGAAACCTATCGGATTTCGTGTCAAGTTGGACAGGCCATTATCCACTGCTATGGTGTGTGTCGCCTTTTTGTCGAACCCAACATTCGAGATCATATTCACCGCGGGGAGGATACTCAGCCGACCTTCCAACCAATTGGCAAACAGCCATTGGTAATCCCATGTGTCAATGTCACCACGGTATACGCTCTCGAAAATATTGTGCCAGTAGGCGGCTTCACGTCTATTGCCTACGATATCACCAAGCCAGCCTTCGTCGCGGATTCTGGGCCACCTGGCCATCGTGACGTCGTAACTCTCGGCCCAACGGGCACGCCATGACGCCCAGCCCCATACATGAACATACTTTGAAAAATAGTAGCTATCGTCATTGCGGCGACGACCAAACTGAAAGTTATCGCCACTAATCATGCCTATACGCTGATCGTCACGATAGCGTTCCAGCATTTCCTGGCAGAACCGGAAAAAAGTTGGATCAGGCAAGCAGTCATCTTCGAGGATGATGGCTTCTGGAACTTTTTCGAATACCCAATCAATTCCGCTCGCCACCCGGTTTTTACATCCCAAATTGACGCTGGAATAATTTGTCAAGACCTCGCAATCCCAATCAACTCCTTCAATCGTGGCGCGGGTGGCTGCACAACGCTCCTCTTCGCCTGCTCGATTCGAGCGGGGGCCGTCCGCCACAACGAGCAATTTGTGCGGCTTTGCCTTGGCAATCTCAGCGAAGACTTGCTGAGTCGTGCTAAGGCGATTAAAAATGATAAAAGCTACTGGAGTCTTGAGTTGCCAGGTAGACATGAAGAATGACTAGGCAAAGAGCAATGATTTTTTCGAATAACAACTTTAGCAGGTTACTTCTGCTTGGGTTCGCGAAGAGACTACCTCAGGCTCATACCTGGCGGATGACTAATAAACAAACATCAAGGGTCTCTTTTCATTAAACCCATCACCATTGCGTTACTTTGAAGCCAAAATAGCTGCCTGCTTCTCACGCTAAAAAGATTGAGAAGCCATGCGGCCAGGCATTGCGAAACGATTGTCGCCCAAGCCGCACCAAAGGCACCATAATGGGGAATCATATATAGATTTAAGACAATATTGGAAATAGCACCTGTGCTCGTTTGATAGAGAGAGAGTCTTGTAAATCCCTCGTTTAATATCCATGGACCTGAGGCGACCCCCAAAAACACAAACACGCCAGTCCATATATGTACCGCCAGAATGTGACCTGCTGCCTCATAAGATTCCCCATAGAGAAAACGAATCACAGGATTCGCCAGGAAAGTCATTGGAATCGCCACCAAATATGCAATACCTGTAAGGAGGACAAACATTCGTCCAAGCCTTTGGTAATACAGCTCTTGAGATCTCGCACGCGCTTCCGTGAGAGATGGCATCACGGAACTAACGATGATGGCCGGGATAACGTACCAGATTTCAGATAGGCGAACTGCGGCGGAGTACAAGCCCACCTCCCGTTCACCAACCATTTCAGCCAACATCACCTGATCAATTCGCATATAGAGTCCAATGGCAAGACCGGAAAGCAGCAAGTGCCAACTCTCGCCTAGTAAGGATGTCATCCTAGCCATGACGGGTTGAACAGTCCTCCATGCATTTCCAGCTGATTGGAAAGCAATGAAAAGTCCTAAGGCTCCAAGCGCAATTTCAGCTGTCGCTGCCCAGGCAAATGCTTCAACGTCTGATCGAATGAGGATGAGCCAGACTTTGATTCCCGCCAAAGCAAGAAAGGCAAAATTCTTAGCAATGACGGTACAGCGGGATTGTACTTGGGATTGAAACCATAGGTCCGCGACGTCGAACGCCTGAAAGATCAAGCCGGCTGCAATGATCATTACAAGCCAGCGAGCTTGAATCTCTTCAGGACGCATCAATGCAATAACGGTAGATGCCCCAAGGAACGCGACTCCGCCGCCGATTAACTTCAACATAAAAACTGATCCGAGGATCTCGTCTTTCTTCAGGGGATGACGCAGGAGTTCCCGGACCGCAATACCATCCAAGCCAAGGGAGGCTATGGGACTAAAGAGAGCTACAAATGCAATGGCATAGCTGAGCTGACCAAACTGCTCCGGACCCAGATAGCGCGCAACCCAGACCCCAACAATCAGTCCGACACCCATTCGCACCAATTTGTCGGCAAAGAGCCATGCACTATTGCCTACAATTTCCTTTAAATAGGGACGGTGTTCAAAGCGACTACGGACACCCGCGGGCAGATAGCCAATCCAAGAAGTAATCATAGATAATTTCGATAAGAAATCGATTGTCATTCTTTCGTTCAGATCGCTCGCCGTTTTTGGCAGCCCCACGGTTTCGTTGGGAGTTCTCAAAACAGCAACGATGTTCTGAAATGCAAAGATTTCACAGGTGAGAGGAGAATAGGTTTTTAGAGGCACTAATCCGTCTC
>DATFQC010000269.1:0-3385 GCA_035264425.1 Anaerolineales bacterium | reverse complement strand
TCGCCAGCCAATTAAGTGAACCTCCCCAAATTGGACTACTACCACCATTCCCATTCGGTTGGCGCGGGAGTGGCTTGGAAATTCCCGAGCCAATTCTCTTCCAATACGTTTCAAACTTGCTGGATAGTTTGCGTGACGATGGATTCTCCAGAGTTTACTGTCTCGCACCAGCAGGCATGGATCCACAATCATTTTTCCTGCAGCATCTTTCATCTGCCTGCCTAAGACTCCCTCATTCGACAACAACCTCTATAACGATTCAATTGCCGCCCGATTCAGAACGCGGAAAAGTGATCTTGATTCCGATCGGCCACACCGAACAACATGGCTTCCATCTCCCCCTCTCGGTTGATACTATTATTATCGAAGCTATAGCGAAGGGTACAACCAATATACTGCCTACGCGCAGTTTTGCATTAGCTGTGATGCCGTACGGAGTCAGCACCCATCGCTCGTCATTCGCCGCCACGATGAATGTCGGCGGACGGGCCTTCGAAGATTTCTGGTTGGCCGTCATCGACGTCCTGGTGGCGCGCGGTTTCAATCGTTTTTATTTGATGAGCGGACATGGCGGCAATACATCATTCCTCGTCAATATTGTAAAATATGCGGGCGAACGTCACCGCCGAATATTCTGTGCAACAACATGGCTTCACACATCGGGCAGAATCGGTGCCGAGGCGCTACAAAAATATCGCACCTCACCGATTGGTGGGATGGGCCATGCCTGTGAATTGGAAACGGCCTTTCTGCTTCATCTGCGTCCCGACCTTTGTCATATGGAACGCGTCGTGGATGAAACCGATTTCGTCGCCACGCCCGATTACTACATGGACTGGATCGAAGGAGGTTCTCTTGTTGCGAATCCTCCCTGGGATGATGATACAAAAACAGGTGCGTATGGCGCAGGGAGTCATGGCACTGCGGAAAAAGGTCGCTTGTGGCTTGAGGCCGCCATCGAAGAGAAGGCAGACCACGTCACGCAGATCCACGAGCAGCATGAGCGGCGCGAACAACGGCGGAATGAGGGTTATGGGTTATGGGGAAAATTTAAAGCCTGATAACGCTCTCACCGCAACCTTGAAATATCAAGCAATTTTTGCCATCCTGAAATCATGCAAGTTGTCTGTTAAGTTTAATGAAGCAGTTACAAGAATAAACCCGACAGAAATTCTGTCGGGTTCACACTTATTTACTACGCTGCTTCTCCCACAAATGCCGGTCTTCCTTATTCTCCGGATCCAAATCGCGTGGATCGACTTCTTTGACGATTTTGTGTCCATGCGCAGTCCAGAGGTCGGACGCCAGTTGGCGAGGATTCGACCGGGTGCCCTGTGAGTTGAAATACTGACAGATGCGCGTCACATCCCGCAGGAAAATCGTCCAGGCAGAGGGATTAGACTCGGGCGGAACAACCTGGGGGAAATCAATCAGAGTGATATCGCCATCCCAGTAAAGGATATTGTAAGCGGATAAGTCGCCGTGAATCCGCTGGTTGGATAGGAGCAGGTCAATATTCCGAATGACTCGCTCAAAGAGGGAGCGTGCTTCCTCAGGGTCAAGACTGACCGAATTGAGTGTCGGGGCGGCGTTGCTGAAATCCCCGACGTACTCCATGAGGATCGCATTCTTTTCCATCGCATGAGGCTTTGGAACATCTGCGCCCGCAGCATGCAGGGTTTCCAACGTTTGGAATTCGTATGCGATCCAGGACTGATGGCGGAGTTCTTCGCCGTAATTCGTGCGTTTCTCCATCGCATGCAGGTCACCATCTTTCACAATGGCGTTGCCGCTTTCATCCAGATCAACACGTCCTGCCCGGTATTGTGAATCATTCTTGAGATTTCGCAGGGAACGCGGGCGATAGACTTTCGCAGCGACCAGCGGGGCTTCAATTGCGGGACCCGAGCGACAAAGGTACACGGAGGCTTCTTTGCCACCCTTGAGACTCCTTAGAACATCCGTGATCCAGCGATGCTCGTAGAAATCTCCAAGAGATTCAAGCAGCCACCCTTCCTCAAAGCGCGCGGCAGAATAAGTGAAGTTGAAGCTGCGACTCGAGTCATCCTGTCCTTTTAGAAAACCAGCATTTGCCTCGCGCACATATTTGAAGTGCCGATCCGGGAATCGCTGACGGCGCTTCTCTTTATTGAGAAAATTTTCCGTTTGCTCATCGTTATCTAATTCATCGAACAAATTAATATAATCATCCGTATTCATATTGGGAACTTACCTTATTAAGCAAAAAACAATGGGACCATCACCTGTCACCCTGTAGAAAAGAAAAACCGCAGGGCGAGACACGCCTGCGGTTGATAACCATATCATGTAGATCGACTTAAATCGTAACTACACCGTCTGGAGGCGCGCTCAATACAAGTTTTGTGGATACAGTGGTCGATTTCATTTGCACGTGCCTCCTTTCGTAAGAAATAAGATGTTCAAAGTTTATCATGTGGCTTCCGCTGCGTCAATGCAGGGAATTCCCACATCTGTGTCAATGCACTCAACGGAAAAATGAATTTATCCCAACTTTGGATTATGGGCGGAGGGTACCTGAGACTTGCAAATCTATGCAGGTGGGCAACGCTGGCCATTATGGGACGTATTCTCCCCATTACCTTGATATACATGGCTCTGGATGAGCGAGTTCTTTATTTGATGCCAGTGATGCCCCTTGTGATCAGCTTGATTGCAGCCGGAGGAAGTATCGTATTAATAAGGGTCTGAAGTAGATTTTTGTTGTTCGGCCGGTACGCTACCTATATTTTTAAACGAGAAGGCGTAAGCCGAATCGCCATGCTGACGCAAGTGGTCTAAGCGTTCCTTGCCTTCTTCTATACTCGGCAATTGTCCCGCCGGAAGCCACCATAAGGCATAATAAGGGCCATCAAATTTTTCGAACCAACGCTTCCGGTCATGTAAAACGCCGTAGTGCATACTTTTGTAGACAAATTCACGCAAAGCATCAGTGCTGTCCCAAACCGTTAAATTAACGATGATCCTATCGTCATCGTAAACCTTGATGCTGGTCGCGTCGCCGCTCTCGGATTGCAGGCGCCAGACAAAGCCGCGACTCTGGTCGGCCAGGGCATTGATAGGGGCCAGTTGCGCGACAAATTCTGCCATGATCGGGTCGTCAATGGGAGCAAGCATTCGCGCGATATTGATCTGGGCAATATGATATTCAGACATAAGGAACTCCTGTGAAACCAAGTAGTGATTTATTTTACTGGCTGTGAGTTGATAAATTCTTCTCCCTTCCTTATCAACTCCTCGTGATCCTCAGGGATGGGTAAATCCTTTAGAAATTCGATACCATATTCCTTTAACCGCTGCTGCACATGTGGCTGACCCGCTCCGAGCCACTTCTCCATGCTCCAGC
>DATFQC010000268.1:0-2066 GCA_035264425.1 Anaerolineales bacterium | reverse complement strand
GTGACAAACAAGGCTTGTCGTCGATCCGGACTCTCAGTAATAATTTCATCGATCCCTTATTAATATCTTCCGCCTATGCCACAGAAGAAGCAATTATCAATTCCATGATCGCGGCAGAAGATATGACAGGGTACAGGGGTGTCAGCGCCAAAGCGTTACCGCATGAAAAGTTGCAAGGGATACTTCAGCAATATAATCGTATGCAATAAGCAACGTAACTTAGCTTTTCATCAAAATGGGGAAAGACTTGACATCATATACTCAAGCTGGTATATTCCTATATAGATATATACCTAAAGGAGAATATTAGTGCCGCTTTCCCATGCTATTCTTGGATTTCTAGATTATCAGCCCATGTCTGGCTATGATCTGAAAAAATACTTTGACCAATCTGTGGCGCATTTCTGGTCTGCAACCCAAAGTCACATTTACAAAGCTCTCGAAAACCTGGAAGCCGAGGGAATGGTTGAATCGCAGGTGATTCCACAGGAGGGAAAACCCAATCGCAAGCAATACAAGATCACAGAGGCAGGCAAAGCCGAGCTACGCCGCTGGGTATCCACTCCCCTGCCTGTGGAAGCCAAGCGTGAGGCCTGGTTGATCCAGGTCTTTTTTGCACACAATATTACGAACGCGGAAATCGCCAGCTTATTTGAAAACCGAATGGAACGGCTGCGTAAGAGTCTTTCAGAGTGCCAGTTGGCCCAGAAAAACATTGAAGAAAACTCGAAAAAGATGGGGTCGAATCGCCTGCAGAGCCTCTGGCAATTGACACTTGACTACGGCATTAATTATTTCGAAAACGAAATCAACTGGCTGGAAAAAACACTGCCTGTCGTCCAGAAGTTGCCACCGTTGACATCCCCTGAAAAATAAAGGTCAGAGAATATCTGACCTCGTTCCCTATGCTATTTTCTGATGCTTTCACCCAATCAAAATAAAACAGATTTTCAAGGAGCAGTTTATGCCCTCTATTTTACAAGTTCAAAATTTGGCCAAAAAGTATGGCGACTTCACGGCCGTCAACGAAATATCATTTGACATCAAAGAAGGGGAAATTTTTAGTCTGCTGGGTCCAAACGGCGCGGGCAAGACAACTACCATCTCCATGCTTTCAACACTATACACACCGACCTCTGGCGACGCAACAATTGGCGGGCATTCCATCACTAAAGATCCTATGGCAGTCAAGCAAATCATTGGCGTTGTGCCACAGGAAATCGCTCTTTACGAAGATTTGACCGCCCATGAGAATCTTATCTTCTGGGGGCAGATGTACGGACTCAGCGGTAAACCCCTCACGAACCGCGTTGAGGAAGTGTTGGACCAGATTGGTCTGACCGATAAAGCCAAAAACCGGGTCAAGACCTATTCAGGCGGCATGAAGCGACGTGTCAACATCGGTGTGGGGTTGCTCCATAAGCCGCGCCTTTTATTCATGGACGAGCCCACGGTTGGGATTGATCCGCAATCTCGGCGTGCAATTCTCGACACGGTCAAAGACCTCAACAAGCAAGGCATGACTCTTCTGTACACGACGCACTATATGGAAGAAGCGCAGGAACTCTCCGATCGGGTTGGCATCATTGATCATGGTGAACTCATCGCGCTTGGCACGCAGAAGGAACTCACCCAACAAGTTGGTCAAACCGAAACGCTGATTTTGCACATCGGTGAACAGGATGACGCCGAAGCGCTTGCGAAATCTCTCGATGGTGTGAAAGATATCCTCAAAGCTAGTGCCAGTGACCATGAAGTTTCCATCGTTGCGCAGGAAGCGGAGGAGGTGCTTGCCTCCGTTGTCACAAAGGCAAACGAGCGCGGCGTCCGGATCCGTTCGATCGATATCCGTGAGCCTAATCTGGAAGCTGTGTTTTTACATCTTACGGGAAGAGCACTACGAGATTAAGGTCATTGCGAGGAGCGTTTGCTGCGACGACACTGACACCTCACGCCAGTGTCGCTAAAGAGCAGCTCGCAATGACATTTGAAAGTTAATTTATGAAAAAATTTTTTCTGATTGGTATCAAAGACCTCAAGCTAGTCTTCCGAGATCGCGCTGCGCT
>DATFQC010000267.1:0-3946 GCA_035264425.1 Anaerolineales bacterium | reverse complement strand
GTGGCACGATCCTCCGGGGGAGATCGTATCGCACGAGAGTTAGCGCGTGCTGACCTCAAGTTTAAGGTAGCGGAGTATTATGCGTTAGTCTTTATATCAACAGTCCTTACAGCTTTTGTGGCATGGCTGATCCAGCCGCTGCTTGTCTCAGCAATTATCGGTGCGGTGATTGGTTTTTTTATTCCTCGCTTTTATGTGAAACGCCAACAAACAGTCAGGTTGAATAAGTTTAATGACCAACTGAGTGATATGCTAAACCTAATGGTGAACGGTTTGCGTGCAGGTTATTCTACGATGCAGGCCTTGGAAGCAATAAGCAGAGAATTGCCGGCCCCCATTTCTGATGAATTCCATCGCGTTGTGCAGGAAATGCAAATTGGCATTCCGATGGAAAAAGCCCTGGATAACCTTTTGAGACGCATTCCTAGCGAGGATCTGGATTTTGTGATTACCGCGATCAATGTCCAACGCGAAGTCGGCGGTAATCTTTCTGAAATCCTAGATAATATCTCCTTCACTATCCGGGAACGTGTGAGAATTAAAGGTGAGATTCGTGTTATGACTGCACAGGTCCGAACCTCTGCAACAGTGCTGTCGCTCATTCCTGTGTTTTTAACGCTCGCATTGTGGTTTATTAGTCCAGAATATATAGCCAGTTTCTTTGATCGTGGACCTTTGTGCGGTTGGATCGCTGTTGTTACAATTGTCGGTATGATCGTGGCAGGTTATTTTGTGATGATGAGAATCGCTGACATCGAGGTGTAAGATGGGTCTTATAATATTTGGTGTAGTTGTTTTGATTGGCGCCATTGCAGTCATCGTTGTAAGCTTGCGCAGAAATGCCCAGGGAGACGAAGATGATCCACTGCAAGCACGCTTGTCTGAATTTATTCAGCGCGGTGATGTTACTTCCTTAGAAGAGATTGAATTATCTCAGCCGTTTAGTGAGCGTGTCATTGTCCCAGTCATTCGCCGTGTAGGTGAATTTTCTGCGAGGTTTACGCCGCAAAAGGCAATTCAGGATACAGCCAGAAGATTGGAATTGGCTGGCAATCCCTGGCCAATCGATGCAGCTACCTTTCTTGCTCTTCGTTTTATCTTGGCTGTCGTACTTGGCGGTCTTTTGGTCGCGGTGGTTCTAATTTCTCCTCCCTCAAAAGCAAGTGACAACTTCATGTATATCGGCGGAGCCACATTTGCCGGTTTCTTCCTCCCACATTTGATGCTGAGCAGCAAGATTACGCGTCGTCAAAAGGAAATTCGTAAGGCAATGCCGGATGCGTTGGACCTGCTGACAATTTGTGTAGAGGCAGGCCTCGGGTTTGATGCCGCAATGTCGAAAGTTAGTCAGAAATGGGAAAATGAGCTTTCGCTGGCATTTACGCGTACAATCCGTGAAGTTCAACTCGGAAAGGTGCGTCGTGAAGCTCTGAAGGATATGTCGGATCGCTTGGGACTTCCAGAAATGACTAGCTTTGTTGCAGCAATCATTCAAAGTGAGCAACTGGGTGTGAGCATGGCGAAGGTGTTGCGAATCCAGTCTGATCAAATGCGTGTCAAGCGTCGACAATATGCTGAGGAAGAGGCACACAAGGCGCCTATCAAGATGATCATTCCTATGGCGTTGTTAATATTTCCCTCTATTTTGATTATTATTCTAACCCCGGCTGTTATCCAAATCATGGGCTCTGGAGTCTAACGTTCGAATCAATACATCCTGTGAACAGTACACCCTGGTCGTATCGCCTTTATCGATTGACCTGGACCGGGTTGGATCTGCTCTTCCCGCCGACGTGCGGTGGCTGTGGAAAAGTGGGATGGCGCTGGTGCCCGGAATGTCAGGCACGCGTCCCGCGTATCAATAAGCCTTTCTGTGAAACATGTGGGATTCCGACTCAGGGATCTACTAGCTGTGAAAAATGTAAATTGAATCCGCCTGCCTATCAGATGATGAGGTCGTGGGCGGTTTTTGATTCGCCCATCCAAAATGCACTGCATGCAATGAAATACCGGCGTAACATCGGGCTGGGTGAATCGATCGCCATTCAAATGGTGGATTTTGTCCGCTCCTTAAATTGGCCGATAGAAATCACGATACCGGTCCCTCTTGGGAAAAAGCGTCTGATAGAGCGAGGTTATAACCAAGTGGCATTGGTAGCGCGTCCCTTGGCTTTTCGGCTCGGCTTGAAATATGAGTCTGATGCGCTCCAAAAAGTACGTGAAACGCGATCCCAGGTGGGATTGACAGTATCTCAGCGACACGAAAATGTTCAGAATGTGTATTGGGCGGACACCAATATCGTGAATGGGAAATCTATTCTCATCATGGATGATGTCGCGACGACGGGTTCGACCATTTCTGCTTGCACGGAAGCACTGCTGTCTGCAGGGGTGCGGGAAATTTATGTATTGACCATTGCGCGTGCACTTTCACATCATAGTCTGGACCGTGTTTGACAGCTACCATCTTGGTAGTTGATAATCAATTGAGGAGGACCTATGACTCAAAAGATTGAGACCGTGGCACGTAATATGAGATTGACCGACAACATCCGTGATTATGTAGAAAAGAAGGCGGCCAAACTTGAACGATTCCTCCAGGAGATTGACGAAATCCGCGTCGAACTCTCGCACATCAAGTCGGCGCGCAGTGCTCTGGATCGGCAGGTAGCCCAGATCACAGTACATGGCAAGGGATTCATATTGCGTTCAGAGGAACGAGCTGAGGATATTCATGCTGCTTTTGATGCAGCGCTGGAAAAGGTTCAGCGCCAGATAGATCGCTATAAGGGCAAGCACCATCATGGACGTGGTGATGGTCGCTCTGCTGCCGAAGTACTCGAAGAGGATTTACCCGTTGATGAGACGGGCGAATTACTTCCCCTAATCGCCCGGCGCAAGAAATTTATCGTTCTTCCCATGAATGAAGATGAGGCGGTTGAGCAAATGCGTCTGCTAGGACATGATAACTTTTTCGTTTTCTTCAATGCAGAGCAAAACTCCATCCAGGTTTTGTACAGACGGCGTAATGGTACCTATGGATTAATTGAACCTATTGTGGGCTAGTGCCCTAAAACTATATAAACTGACCAGTGGCGCTTAGGCGCCACTGGTTTTATCAAGGAGTGATGATAATGGAATTTGATGATGATTACGATATTCAGGCTATGGACATTGTAAATATGGATTTCGAGTCTCTTAGAAACGCTGTGACTGAAATCATTAAAGGAGTAGGCGAGGATCCTAAGCGCGAGGGTCTTAGAAATACGCCAGATCGAGTCTCACGTATGTACGCGGAATTATTAAGTGGATATAACGCAGATCCCGAGAAAATTATTAATGGGGCTTTGTTCCATATCAACTATGATGAAATGGTGCTTGTGCGCGACATAGAGTTTTATAGTCTATGTGAGCATCACATGTTGCCATTTCTTGGGCGTGCGCACGTGGCGTATCTCCCCGCTGGAAAAGTAATTGGCCTTTCCAAAATTCCACGCATCGTCGACATGTATGCGCGCAGATTACAAGTACAGGAGCGTATGACGCGTCAAATTGCCGACTTGCTGCAGCAAACACTAGAGCCCCAGGGTGTTGCGGTAGTGGTGGAAGCAATGCACCTTTGCTCCATGATGCGAGGAGTGAAAAAACACGATGCGCGTATGACAACATCTGCCATGCATGGTGCGTTCCGCGCAAATTTGGCAACTCGACAGGAATTCCTTGAAAATATTTCGAGGGGCACAAAACCGCTTCAGATCTAGGGCCTGAAATGATCTCCGTTATATGGACTTAAAACTTCGGGGCGCGCCTTCATCCACAAATTCTGACGCAGGCGCGGCGCTGTTTCCGTGATACTTTCCTGTATTAACGGGTTTTGAAAGTCGGGATAGATCTCTGCCAAGGGGACGACTACAAATGCCAATGTCCAAAACTTATCATTACATGA
>DATFQC010000266.1:0-2826 GCA_035264425.1 Anaerolineales bacterium | reverse complement strand
CCGCGTAGACGCTGCCACCGCTACAGCCAACGGCCATAGCGGGCATGAGTCCTTCGCGATGCAGAGCTTTACTTAATCCAAGTGAAGCCGCGCACAAAACTCCACCCGAGCCAATGACAATGGATAAGCGGTTTTTCATGTTCATGATTCCAGTAAACGTTTCACGTAATCTATTTGCTCCAGCATTGCTTTTTCGCCCTGCTCAATGACATAAGGGATTTGGTCCGTATCGAAGAGACGGATCGAGCGCTCGAATTCGGGAAAGATGGAGATGATCTCAGCATGATGGACTGCATTGTGAAACGCAAAATTAGCATGCAGCAGATTATTGGTCATCAGGCTATTAATGTAAAAAGCATAACGGCTTACCGATTTGATCCTGCTTGGCAGAGGGCTTTCAAACCCTATTGCCAAAATAATATCTGCGCCTTCGCGGATGGCAACATCCACGGGCAGAGGATTGGAGGCGGCCCCATCAATTAACAGCCGTCCATTGTGATGCCAGGCAGACCAGATAAATGGAATGGCAACACTGGCACGTAAAGCATCCACCAGACGGCCTTCGTGCTGTGCAATCGATTCGCCCGTTTCAAAATCTGTCGCCATGATATAAAGGGGAATTTTTGTCTCAGCAAATGTTTTATCTCCGAATACGGACTTAAAACTCTTCAGCAGCGGGACATCGCTCATCATGCTGAATTGTTTGTCGAATTTAAAGATCCGGGGCAGAATTACACTGGCAAGCGCACGCCAATTGCGTTTCTCAGTGATGGATGTGTTCCAAAGCCTTTTTGTCTGTTCGACGACCTCCTCGAGTGGATGGCCCATTGCCATGGCAATTGCATAGATGCTGCCACCGCTGCAGCTCACGATCATGTCAAAGTGGATATGTTCCTTTTCGAGGACTTTCCATAACCCAAGGGCGGCTGCGCATTTTACGGATCCAGCACCAATCACCAGGGCAAGCTTTTTCTTGCGAACGCTCATAAATTATGAACCAAAGCTTGAGATCGCCTCATCCTGCGATGCAAAGACCTTGGCAATGGTATGAAACCCGGACATCTTCAAGACCTTTTCAATGCCCGGATTTGTTGAAGCGATCCGCAGGTCACCCCCGTGATTGCGGGAGTCTTTCACTGCACCAAGTAGTGTTCGCAATCCGGCGCTGCTCATAAACTCGACTGCCACGAGATTGACAATCAGATTGATATGCCCATCGGCAACCTGTTCGGCAAGGACAGTCGCAAGTTCGGGAGCGGTCAGCGCGTCGACCGTTCCACTCACAACTACGATCGTGCTATTCTTATCATGTCTCACTTCGGTCTTCATTGTTCTCCTTCAACTGTTTGCGTAGGTATTTGGTGAGTATCATCTTGTTGCCATCTTCTGTTACCCGGTAATCCATCGCATCCACTGACTGCAGGATAAAGAATAAACCAAAGCCACCGAGAGCACGTTCCTCAATGGGAGCATCAACATCCGGGATGGGCGTGTGGCTCGGTTCAAAGGAATGTCCAAAGTCAGTGAGTGTCACTGTTAATTCATCAGGATCAATCTCAAGATCCAGAATGATCGAGCCAGGATTCAAATCGGCGTAGCCATGGGTCATAATATTTGTACAGGCCTCATCTACGGCGAGTTGAACATCGTAAAGAAATTCTTCATTGATGTCAGGCACACGTGCACACTGTGTCTTGATAAACTCGCGGAAATCGTCAAGTGATTCAAGATGCGCTGCGCGGGTGATACGATGTGTGGATGTCATGGGTCTCCTAATATTCCGCCTGTGGAAATGTCTCGACTCCCGCATTACGTCCGATCTGTTTCACCATGCGGATTTTATCCCAGCGAACATTCAGCGCCTCCAAGATTCCATCGTGGATCGCCCAGGCGCGGCCTCTCACCGTGTGAGCCTGTTCCCGTTTTCGAAAAGGAGAGCCATCATCCAGGCATTGATATAGGGCTCCACCCGGCTGGAACTTATGGTGGATGTAATCCATCAATTTATGACCACGCACATAGGCAAAACCTCGTCGCTCAAACACCCAGGCGGAGGCATAGGTCAGCGGCTCGAGAAAATAGGCGCGGTGTCCGAGCATCGAAAGGAATGTATCGATCTGCTCAAAAACCATCCGTGAATCACCTAGCCCAGCCCGGACTTGCCCTGGCGCCAATCCCGCGTGGAAAGCCTGTTCTTCTGCTTTCAAGTTGCGGTTCAACGTTCCAAACATTGTGGGCTGACCGTCTTCCGTTTCATCAATTGAATAGCGCAGCGAAGCAGGATCATTTAACACAATTAAATTCAGTTCGATCCCATTAAGAGAATTATCTGCAAGTTCAAGGGCGAAGAACTCATCAGATGAGTCGGATGAATTCCGCGCAGTGATCAATACTTTCCCGCTATTGGAATCGGCCTTCAAAAAAACTCTGGGCTCCTTATTTGTGTTTATCCAGTGAATCGGGTCGATGGCAAAGCGAGTCAGCAGGGTAGGGGGGATCAGACCTCGGTACAGTCTTTGTTTGACGTTTTCAGGCAGGTTATTCAGCTGTCGAATGGTAAAAGGAAGGGTTGCATCGCGTTCCAGCAGAGAAAGGGAGATTGCCCCCAAATCTGGCACAACTTGCTCGGGCTGCGGTTTGACGCGGAAATGTTTGAGCATTTGTTAATAGGAGAAGAATTCTCGTATTATACGGTATTCGTCGGAATTATAGAACCATGTTGAGACAGGACGACACAGTATTCATCTGTAATTGATGCTTGCCGTGACAGGGCAGGGGAGGGATTCAAAAGGTGAAGGGTAAAAGGAAAGCACTTATTGGCAAAAC
>DATFQC010000265.1:0-4424 GCA_035264425.1 Anaerolineales bacterium | reverse complement strand
CAGCCCGGGCTTGGGCTGGCGGTCAATGAGATCAGTAAGGCAATGGATAAAGGCAAACATACCACTGTGACACGCCAGTTATTTCCGCTGGAGGGCGGCGGTTATGTGGCCGATACACCGGGCTGGAAGTCGCTGGCGCTGTGGGATACAGAGCCGGAAGAGATTGACGGGTATTTCCCTGAACTGCGCGAACTGGTGCAGCATTGCCAGTTCAATGATTGCACACATACTCATGAACCGGGTTGCGCAGTCCGCCGCGCACTGGAGGAAGGTAAAATTCACCCGGAACGATATGAATCGTATTTGCGGCTACGTTTGGGCAAGGACTGAACACTCAATATGATGACTGGCAACTGGAACCTGATCGGACACGAATGGGCTGTGGACATGCTAAAAAAGCATGTTATTCATGGAACAGCGCGCCATGCGTATCTTTTCGCGGGACCTCCCGGCCTGGGTCGCCGGACCCTGGCCTTGCGTTTCGCCCAGGCGTTAAATTGCCAGACGCACGTTGAAGCAGGGATTCCCTGTGGACAATGCCGTGACTGCAAACAGATTGAGGCTATGCAGCACGCGGATCTCACAATTATCCAGGCCGACTCAGAGGGTGGGACCTTGAAAGTGGACAAGATTCGCGAGGCGCGCCGGTCCTTGACCCTCAAGCCGTATCAGGCAAATTACCGTGTAGCACTGTTTTTACGTTTTCAGGAAGCGAACGATAATGCGGCAAACGCATTGTTGAAAACACTTGAGGAAGCGCCTTCTTACGCTGTTTTGATATTAACAGCGGATAACCCGGAACAATTGTTACCCACCATTGTTTCACGATGTGAAGTCCTGCGATTAAGACCACTGAAAATTGAGAACATTCAAAGCGCGTTGGAAAACAGAGGCATAGAAACGAGTCAGGCGCGGCTGATTGCTCACATCGCAGGTGGAAGATTTGGATACGCACTGCGTCTAATTGAGAACGAAACTTTGTTGGAGATGCGAGAAGAGCGTTTGAATGATCTCCAAGGTTTGATCTCCGCCTCGCGCGTGGAAAAGTTTGCCTATGCCGATAAACTGGCGCGCGACAAAGAATCCATGCGTCAGGACATTTTGATCTGGCTCTCCTACTGGCGCGATGTGTTGCTGCGAAGCGCGCAGGCAGAAACTCCGCTCGTCAACGTAGATCACAATGTGGAGATTGAAGAGCTAGCAGGAAGACTGGATCTATCCGTTGCGCGCCGCGCGGTAAGTAATTTCGAGGATGTGTTGGAAAAGATGGAAAGAAATGTAAATTCAAGATTGCTGGCCGAAGTATTATTGTTGGATTTACCTAGACTGTAGTGACGACTTCAGTCGTCCCTTATACTGCCATGCCCTACGAATATCGCAAACTGTCTCCAAAGCAACGCGAAGAAATTGTCAACTATCGTCTTGAATATGGGTACCCATTACATGCCCCTCCACACCCGTTTCGTGCCGCGGGTGCTTATCTGATCTCCGCGGCAAACTTTGAACACAGACCAATTATGGATTTACCAAACCGACGAACCGAATTTGAAACACGCTTGTTGAACGCGGTCAAAGAAATCACGGAAAATATAATCGCATGGGTAGTTTTGCCAAACCATTATCACGTGTTGATCGTCGTCCGATCACTGGACGCCGTGTCAGTAACTCTCAAACATCTGCACGGGACCACATCCCGTACATGGAATATCGAAGACAAACTAACAGCAAAACGGCGCGTCTGGTACAAATTTGCAGATACTTACATAAGAAACGATGAACAACTCCACATAGCATTCAATTACATTCATTACAACCCAGTAAAGCATGGTTATGTGAGCAATCCATATGATTGGCCGTGGTCGAGTCTACAAATATATTACGAGGACCAAGGTAAAGACTTTCTTCAAAAAGAATGGCAGGCTTATAAGCCACCTGATGAATTCGGAAAAGGTTGGGACGATGATATTAAAAACGACTGAAGTCGTTACTACTGTTATTACAAGAATTTGATCGATGTTCGACTCCCTTTATCCACAGGCAGATAAACTTCGGTTTCCCATTGAGATCGAGGAACAATTTCGTGAAGACTACCACGTCAACACGGTTTCTACGACGCGCCTCGCTCTGGTCCTGGGACTCATCCTGTATTCCCTGTTTGGAATCCTGGATGTTTATGCCATCCCAATTTCCAAGAATATCGTCTGGATCATTCGATACGGCATTGTCGCACCCGTGATTCTGCTTGCCCTGGTTGCATCGTATAGTACTATTTTCCGAAAATACACCCAGGCGCTGATGTGCCTTGTCGTTGCCGTTTCAGGGCTGGGAATCGTCGCCATGATTTCCATCACTCGCGAAGCAGAATTCGGAAATCGATTTTATTTCACTGGTTTAATCCTGATCTCCATGTGGGGTTATAGTTTGACGCGCCTGCGCTTCTGGTATGCGGTCCTGGCGAACCTGATGATTATGCTCGGTTATGAATTTGGGAGCATTGTCATAAAACAATTGCTCGCCTCCGAGACGGGCATCGTTATTTTTACCATGCACAATTTTTTCTTTCTGGGTGCCAATGTGATTGGTATGTTCGGAAGCTATTACCTTGAACGATATACCCGCCGGGATTTCCTGCAAAAATACACCATCCAGGCCCAGCGTGATCAGGCAGATAAACTCCTCTATAACATCCTGCCAGAACGGATCGCTGAAAAGCTCAAGTTGAGCGGTGAAACCATCGCCGAGGAATTCAATTCTGCCACTGTCCTGTTTGCGGATATCGTAAACTTTACACCCATTTCGGCACGCTTTGGTCCTCGTGAAGTGGTAGATATGCTCAATGAAGTATTTTCCCACTTCGATGAACTCGTGGATAAATATGGCGTGGAGAAAATTCAGGTGGCGGGAGATGCCTATATGGTGGCAGCTGGCGTTCCAAATCCTAGACTCGACCATGCCACGGTCCTTGCCCAGCTCGCGCTGGACATGCTGGACTATGTCAAAGAGGAGGAATTCCTGGGTGGCAAGCATCCCATTGAATTTCGTATCGGCCTGAATTCAGGCTCACTGATCGGCGGAGTCATCGGTCGCAAGAAATACTACTATGCACTCTGGGGAGATATGGTTAATATTGCCAGTCGCATGCAAAGCCATGGTGAGGTTGGTAAAATCCAGATGACTCGTGACACGTATGAACTGGTCAAAGATGATTTTGAATGTGCATACGTTGGTGAGATTGCTGTCAAAGGCAAGGGGAATATGGAAGCCTGGCATTTGATCGCCAAAAAAGAAGTAAGGAGTCTGTCACATGCCTGAATCAACGATCGCAAAAAAGATGAAACTGAAACCCGGCTCAAAAGCCGCAGTCATCAATGCACCGGAAAATTATGTGGATGCGTTGAGACATGATACCGCTTTATCGCCTACCCTCAACGGCAAATTCGACTGGATTCAAATCTTCGTGAAGAGCAAAGCAGAATTGGATGCGGTCGCTCCAAAATCTGCCAAAGCGTTGAAACCCGACTCGCTGTTGTGGATTTCCTTCCCGAAAGGGACATCCAAAATCCAGACAGATCTGACACGCGACAAAGGCTGGGATATCCTGCGTGATCTAGATTTGAAATGGATCAATCTAATTTCGGTCAACGAGACCTGGTCAGCGTTTTCATTGAGGCCTTACAAGGCGGGCGAGCCAAAGCAGACATTCCGATAAAAGGAGAAAACTGATGAGTATCCCTGATCTACCCACTGTTCCAGAAATCAGCGCGCAATCCAGAAGCGGATTGAAATATCATATTATGGGCACCATCCAGCAGACATTGGCTTTGGATTTACAGCCAGGTCAAACGGTCTATTCGGATACCGGCGCGATGTCGTGGATGACGGCCACGGTAAACATGAACACGACTTCCGCTGGTGGGTTAGGCGGGATGTTGAAACGTGCCGTCTCCGGTGCGACCGCCTTCATCATTGACTTTTCCGTTAAAGGTGCACCAGGCCAGGTGGCATTCAGCACTGATTTTCCTGGCAAGATCCTACCCCTGGAATTGGAGGCGGGCCAATCTGTCATTTTGCACAGACACGCCTTTTTATGTGCGGAGAAGAGTGTGAAACTTGATATTTTCTTCACGCGGCGGCTTGGCGTCGGCATGTTTGCAGGCGAAGGTTTTATCCTTCAAAAACTGATTGGTCCCGGTATGGCATTCGCCGAACTGGATGGCGACGCGATCGAATATCATCTTCAGCCCAATCAAGTGATGCGCGTTGAGCCGGGACATGTTGCCATGTTCGAAAGCACAGTCACGTTCAACATCGAGATGATCCAGGGGCTGACCAACATATTCCTGGGTGGGGAAGGTCTCTTCCTGGCGACGCTTAGGGGACCGGGGCGGATCTGGCTCCATTCGATGACAGAGAGCAAGATGGCC
>DATFQC010000264.1:0-2907 GCA_035264425.1 Anaerolineales bacterium | reverse complement strand
TATTTATTAATAGGAAGAGCCAAAAGCCTGGCTGAGTCATGCCTAGAATAGACCAAACCTGGCGAAAAGTCACAGAGAAATCCACTAAACTAAAGAATCAGCTCGAAGAAACCGAGAAGATCTTGAGCGCCAACATAATCGGGACACGCAATATCTTTGCAAGTTCCAACCACGCCACCGGGGCTTATCAAGGGTTCGAGCCGGACCTGAACACGTTTACCCAGCCAGAGTTGCCCAAAATCTCGCCGCAGGATCCTATTCGTCCTAACAGTGATTACGGCGTAAGCAAGGTCTTTGGAGAAGCGGTAGCACGCTATTACTCCGATCGATGGGGAATCAAAGCGATCTGTCTACGAATCGGCGCTGTCCTGGAAACGATGACCCGACAGAGCAATCTCAAAACCGAAAGATATGGCTCAGTCATCGGGACCCGGTGCAGCTCGTGGAAAAGAGTCTTTCTACCAATGTCGCGTTTGGCCTTTACTATGGGGTTTCCAACAATAAGGGTGCCTTCTGGGATATCTCCAATGCCCGGGCAGACGTAGGGTTTGAACCTGTGGTTGATGACTCCACTCGTTAAACAATAAAACAATTTATAATCCTTAAGTTGACGTTTTTCTATACCCATGAAACCGAATGACGGTACAGTACATATTGATTCTATCCTTTGGCACGGGTTTGTTTTTCCGGGTCATGAAGCTTGCCGCCTGGTTTTTCTAAATTCAGAGTGGCATCTTGAGGGAACGGCTGTGTTCTCTTACGAGCAGCAAGCCTGCCGATTGGACTATCAAATTATCTGTGATGCGACCTGGCATACTTTGTTCGCGAAAGTGGCTGGTTGGCTTGGTACGACTGTTGTCGATATTCAAATCAAAACAGATCCTACTGGACGTTGGTGGCTGAATGAGGTGGAGCAATCAGAGGTAAGGGACTGCATTGATATCGACCTCAACTTCAGTCCTTCGACCAACCTGCTTCCCATACGCCGCCTGAGCCTGGCTGTAGGAGAGGAAGCACAGATCCAGGCCGCCTGGCTGCGGTTTCCGAGTTTTAAGCTCGAACCACTTCCACAACAATATCGCCGCCTGAATGAACACACTTACAGGTACGAAAGCGCTGGCGGTCAATTTATTACCGAACTTAAGGTGAATGACTCGGGTTTTGTCACCGACTATCCAGGCATTTGGCGGGCTGAATCCGTTTCCGAATAATGGACAAGTATTCTTAAGTTGAGATCATAAATCAAAGGTTGGGTGATCTGATCTCCGCACTGCATGTGGCCCATCCTGAACAGCACAACGTAATCATGCGCAGGTTTGAGTCTGAGCTATTGGAATAAGACTTTATTTTCGCCTGAAAGGGAATCCTGAGAATGGACAACAAACTACAAAAGCACGTAGATAATTTGCGCTCGGAAGAGAGGGAATTACAAAACCAGGCCTTTTTCTATATTCTCGAGGCAACCGAAAAGCCAGTAGATTGGGCGTATGAAGTCTGGGATGAGTTGGTGGAAGGCTTGCGCCACAAAGACAACCATGTGCGGGCAATTTCCGCGCAATGCCTATGCAATCTGGCAAAGAGTGACCCGCAGAACCGAATGCAGAAAGATTTTGCGGCTCTAATGGCTGTGACCAAGGATGACCGATTTGTGACAGCCAGGCATTGTCTGCAATCCATTTGGAAAGTGGGAGCTTCTGGACAGGAAATGCAAAAAATAGTTGTGGAGGCTTTTGAAGATCGGTTTCGAAATTGCGCCTCAGAGAAGAACTGCACGCTGATCCGCTATGATCTGATAGTGGGTCTGAAAAAGCTTTACGAGGAAGTGAAGAATGAGAACATAAAGGAGAAAGCGCTCGAATTGATTGAAACGGAAGAAGATCTTAAGTACCGCAGGAAATATGCAAGTGTGTGGAAATAAATTCTTCTATGAGGAGCTATCGATGACATTCCCCTATTCCAAAGAAAACGCCGAATTGTACCAGCGGCTGAAATCCCTTGTGCAAAGACTGACCGATACAGACCTGGCGCTAGCCACGGATTACGGCTGGACGGTTGCCGCGCTGCTTGCCCATCTTGCGTTTTGGGACCAGCGTATGTTTGTGATTCTGAATCGTTGGAAAGAAAGTGGACTGGATGACTCCCCCATTGACTCCATGGTCGTCAATGACGCGCTGAAGATCATTTGCCATGCCCTCGAGCCGCGTGCGGCTGCCGAGCTTTCGCTCAGCGCGGCAGAACGAATCGATGCAGAGCTGGACACACTCACGCCGAAGTTCGTTATACAGATTGAAGAACACGCGGAAGCCACCAACACACAATTCCGTATGAACCGATCTTTACACCGCGCGGGCCATCTTGACGATATTGAGGCGCTGCTCGAAAAGTAGATTACTGTGGAAGATCAGGTTATCGCTAAATTAATTGAATGGGCAGAACAGCAGGACGCGATCCGCGCCATGCTGCTCACCAGCACACGCGCGGTTCCGGACGCAATAGTAGATGAACTTTCCGATTACGATGTTGTGTTGGTTGTTGAGGATATCCATCCATTCCATGAGGATCGAAGGTGGATAAAGGATTTTGGAGATGTGCTGGTCACCTACTGGGATCCTATCTATCCCGACCCGCAGTATGGCTTTGCAAAATTCGGGAATGTCATCCAGTATGCCGATGGACTCAAGATTGACTTCACCTTGTGGCCCCTTGAACTTTTGCAAAAGATCGTCCAATCCCCTGCGCTCCCTGCAGAAATGGATGCCGGGTACCGTATCCTGCTCGATAAAGACAACCTGACCCAAGGGATAAAATCGTCCACCTACTCAGCCTATATTCCGGTCCCTCCAACCCAGGAAGCCTATCAAAAAGCAATTGAAGAATTTTTTAGTGATGCACCGTATGTGGCAAAAT
>DATFQC010000263.1:0-3448 GCA_035264425.1 Anaerolineales bacterium | reverse complement strand
GGATCTTATGCCATACGTAGGCCTGGAGAAAATAGGTTACGCCGGCAATCAGCAGGATCACTGCACCCAATCCCAAAAGAATCGTGGAAGGATGGATGCCCCCACTCGTCGAAGCGAAGGCAGAAGCGGCGTCTGTTGGATTGGATGGGACAGCGGTTTCCGTGCCACTTAATGTGGCAGATGTCCGATTAATATAGGTCATCCCCGCGCCGATCCCGATAAAGACAGAGGCTACCACCAGCGCGATGATAAACGTTCGAAACAAGCTGGAATTTCCTTCCCAGGGTTTCCTCGTGATCTGGACGATGAAATAAACAGCTAGAAACGCGAATGCCTGCAAGGCATAAATAAACGATGTCTCTTTATCCGCAAAGTGGATAAGCAGCGCGCCCGACAGTAAAAATAGGTATTTGCTCGAGCCACTTTCGAGATAACGCAGGATCGAGTAGAGCATCAAGAGGCCCGACAAGCCTGTGTACACATCCTCCCGAACATATCTTCCGTAAAAGAGCATGAATGGCGAAATGACCATGAGCAGGGCGGCGATCAACGCGCCCGTTTTTCCGAGATAGCGCCGCCAATACCAGACCATCCCAACCGCTGCAATGCTGAACATGGCCGCCGGAATGCGCGCCGTAAAGTCACTCACGCCGAAAAGGAAGTAAGAAAGTGCGATCCAATGGAATTGCCAGGGGCCATGCATCATGGGTGTATGTTGATAACCCTGTCCACGATATAACAGCCACGAAAAATAGGTGTGCAAACTTTCATCGTGGCTCATCACGCGCGCGTCAAGATTATAGAAGCGGGTCACAATTGCAAGCAGAATAATTCCTGCAAATAACGCGACTTCATTTGTGATGACAGGAAGAGCGGGAAGAATGGGTCGTTCGAGCCAGTTGGTTTTATTTTCGTTATTCATAATACCTTGTGTCTATTTGAAATTGGGAAACTTATACTTCAATCTGCATGTTCTGACAAGTTTGCGTGTAATATTTTCTTAATATCTTTCATGATCTATGATCCTCCTGGGGTAGAGCTGGTTGGATCAAGTAAGGGAGTAAACGTTGTGGTCAGCGTTGAAGGATAAAGGGTGCCAGTCGGAGTGGATGTACAAATGGGAATGAGTAATTTCATTTTTGCGTGGATGGATTCTGTTCTCAAGTTATTGATTGTAGTGAGCTTGTCTTTTGCGACGGAGAACTGTGTAGCGATGCTTTCCAGCGTGTCATTTTCCTGGACTTGATAAACCATCTCTGGGCAGTTCTGGAAGTTGATCTTTGTGCTGGTCGATTGACCGGAAGGAGTTGGAATGGCCAGAACACTTACTGGCCCAGGATTGGCGTTTTGTTTCCCTGAATGGGTAGATTGCCAGGCACTAAAAATAAACGCTGCAAAAACGATGCTAATCATTGCTGTGCGCGTAACCAATATAATACTGTTTTGTAGCTGTATCTTTTTTCCATTTGTAATGCCATTTATCGATAGGGGAGCAGGTTGAACGGCCCAACGTCTGCCCATCACTGGCAATAAGAGATTTTCTATTCCTTTGATCTCTTCGACAAAGGTGCGGCATTCCAGGCAATCCTTGAGATGTCTCTGGAGTATATTTTTTTCGTGGGGTTTCAAAACTTGATCTATGCTGAATTGGATTAGCTCTTGAGCCTCTGCATGTGTGATTTGCATTTCTATTTATTCTCCGTGCAAATGGTTCAGCGCGTTTCGTAGTCTCGCGCGGGCAGTATGCAACCGTGAATGGATAGTCCCTTGATTGACCGAAAGGACTTCGGAAATTTCAGCAATCGATAGCGCATGAAAGTATCGAAGGATTACAACGATTCGAAACGGTTCGTCCAGCTGGTTCAATGTTTTCCAAACCTCAGCTTCGTTTTCATTTTCAATGACCGACTCTTCCGGGGAAGCCTGCTTTTGCCTTTCGATCTGAAAGATGGTAGTTAATGTAGTTCTTAATCGCTCAATCACTTTCCGTTTGCGCAGATGGCTACGGCTATGATTTAAGGCAATTGTGTACAGCCAGGCTCTGAAAGATTTATTTTCTTTGTAGGAAGGCAATGATCGTAATGCTGCGATAAATGTCTCCTGTGTAATTTCATTGGCTTCTGCCTGATCGCCAACAACTGATAGAGCGAGTCGAAAAACACCGGTTTCATACTGGCGCACGAATATTTCGATCGCGGCTTCATTTCCAGCGATGCACTCCGAGATAAGCCACGATGGCTGGATTTCAGTCATGCGTTCTACATGATTAACGCGCGCGAGCTCGAAAATCTTCATCACGATTCCATGAAATCCTATTTTGCGTATAGCCAGTTAATTACAATGGTTTTTTCGCTTTATTTATTCTATAAAGAAGAAACAGCGCCAGCTAGTTGACCACAGCCAGCTTGAATATCTATCCCTCGCCGCATGCGGATTGTACAGGGAATCCCAGCCTGCTCCAGTGTTTCTTTGAATAATATGGCCCTTTGGCGGTCTGTAGCGCGGCCTTCATATCCTGCCGTCGGGTTGAGAGGGATCGCATTCACATGACACAATAAGCCCTTAAGCCTCGCAGCAAGTTTTTTCGCTACTTCCGGTGTGTCATTAACGCCATTGATCAAAGCCCACTCAAACGTGACGCGTCGTCCGGTCTGTGCAACATAATAGCGACAGGCCTCCAGTACATCATCGATCTTGTATTTTTTGTTGATAGGGAGCATGCTGACACGCGATTCATCATCTGCGGCATGGAGTGAGATGGCGAGATTCACCTGCCGCTTTTCATCCGCAAAACGCCGAATCATTGGGACCAGTCCTACCGTGGAGACGGTAAAGCGCCGAGCCCCAAAGTTGTAGCCTTCTGGGTTGTTGAGGCGGTCAATTGCTTCCATGGTATTGTCATAATTGTGGAAAGGCTCGCCCATCCCCATTAAAACGATATTGGTAACCACCTGGTTCTCTGCTTTCAACATGCGGGCATAGTACATTACCTGTGCAATGATCTCTCCGCTGGAGAGATGTCTTTTAAAACCCATTTGTCCTGTCGCACAGAACACACAGCCCATTGCACAACCTGCCTGCGTGGAAATACAAAGTGTGCGACGATTCTTGGCACCGCGTCCAGTGGGGGAGGAGGTGATCTGAGGATTATCCGCCGGGTCACCGTAACGCATAAGAACAGCTTCGATCAAGTTCTTATCGGGCAACTCAAAAAGTGTTTTGCGCGTCGTTCCATCCGAAGAATCTTGAAAAATCTTCAACGTGAACGGAGAAAAAGTAACATGTTCTGCAAGTTTTTCACGCAAAGATTTTGGTAAATTTGTGAACTGCTCCGGAGAATCGTAGAAATGCTGATACAAACCCTGCCAGATCTGCTTGGCGCGGTAGGCAGGTTCATCCCATTCTTTTAATAGATTTGTGATTTCATCTAAGTCTAAATCGTAAATTA
>DATFQC010000262.1:0-2336 GCA_035264425.1 Anaerolineales bacterium | reverse complement strand
AGGTTGAGACCCTTCCACATGATTATTTGGATATTGGGCGAGCCAAAGTGGATATTCCTTTGCCCAGGCTGGAGGTCCACCACCTACTTCGGAAAAGTTATCCTGCAGAAAGAACTGACCGGAATAAATGATCGGTTTTCTGCCGAACGCCGCTTCGACCAGGTCAAGCCAGGTCTTGGCGCGGGAGATGATCTTTTCCTTGGTCTGGCCGTCAGGCGTTTCCAAATCGAGGACAGGAGACAGTTCGCCATCATCCTTCATGGATTTGACATAATCGATAAACTTCGTTGCCTGCTTTTTGGGATCCACATTGCTGCGGAAGAAGTGATAGGCTCCTCGCAGAAGTCCCGCGGGTTTTGCGCCGCGCCAATTATCGTCGAAGGTGGGGTCAGCATACGAATCCCCTTCCGTTGCTTTTACAAAAACGAATCGTTGCCCTGTTGCACGGACTTTGGGCCAATCGATCCCCGCATCCCAATAGGAAACATCAATGCCTGGAACGGTCGCCATACTTCTCTCCTGATATCTTTGATTAAACTTTTCTTGCTGTCTATCTTAACGTCTGAATTTTTGATCTGGTTCCGAGCAAGAGTAGCATAAAATAAAATTTAAATCAATTGAAAAGAGTCTCAAGCGAGCGCTTTGTTAAGAGCTTCTCATGCAGTTTGGTACTTAAGGTCTTAATTTTTCTCTACCATTGCACCCATGTTTATGGTATAAGAACCGCGTCCCTGCTGTGTTCGTGATGTTGCGCCTTCCGTTTTGAGCCAACACTTACTTTTAGGGTCTCTAACTCCATAAAGAAATAACGCGATAGGCCTGAGCCAAGGCGGCGTTTCTGGGTCGGGACCCACCTGCGAAAGCAGGTTCAAAACTTTGCATCACACGGCATTGGCGGGGAATCGATAAGAAAAGACCTGACAAAGTTTGTCAGGTCTTATCCATTAAGGAGATTGATGGATTGCAATTGCAGCCCGTAATCCTGACTCGAGTGCGCCCTGGATCCAGGCATGATAAAGCGAGGCGTGCTCCCCGGCAAAATGGATCCGGCCCTCTGGTTTGATGATTTCCTCATGCAGCAGGGTTTGCTGACCGGGATCAAAGAGCGCAAACGCGCCCCCGGCGAATGGATCGTCATGCCACATGTGTGAGGCGCCGGTTTCGAACTCTTCCTTGATCTGCGGATGGATGATGGCTACATTTTCAATCGCTTGCTCGATCCGTTCATGAGGTAACAGCGATCCCCAACGCTGCGCATCTTCAGACCAGGTATAGCTGGCCAGTAGGATGCCGCGCCCGGTTTCCTTGCCATAATCGGTGTAATACAGATTGCGGATGGCAAGATCGGTCACAGTTCCGCCGCCGTAGATTCCGTCATCCTCTTCCCAGAAGCGTCGGCGCGTTTGAAAGAAAATTTTTGCCGAGGCATCATAATGTAATTGCCGAATGGCGCGCTGCTTGGCTCGTGAGAACGGCTTGAGCACTTCCACGTGGCGCAACACAGGAAATGGGACGGTAAAAATGGCGTAATCGCCGCGCGCTTCGAAGCGACCCACTCGCGTCTGGTAATGGATAACTACTTCCTCAGGAGTCTGATCGATCGCGATCATCCGGGCTCCATAGCGGATCCTTGATCCAAGCGCCGGGAGAAAAGAATGCGGAAGATGATCGGCTCCACCCACAATCTGACACATGTTCGTGTAATAGTTGCCGCCATCTTCACGGAACAGTTCCAGGAACGATGAATTCATCATCGCTTCCTGATTGTTGAGCAAGCCAAACATCTCGATCATGCCTTCGGACCAACCTTTGAATTCAAGGAATTCGCGGACGGAATACTGGTCATACTCAGCATAGATATATTCCCAAGCGGCTTCGCCTTCTTCTTCGATCCTTTCGACAAGCGGGCGAATGGTCTCCTCCCAATACAAACCCGAGATTTTTCCCTTTTCAACATCTGAGAGCTCAAACCCCATCGACGCGGGATCGGCCTGCACTTCTGCCAAACGCCGCTTGACTCCACCCACGTACACGTGCGCCTGCGGATTTCCCATCACAAAATCAGAGGTTGGTAAACCGAACTTATCCACATATGCCATCGTCAATTCATGGGCGCGCGGGATGCGCATGGCTCCAGCTTCACCGTAGAGGCCGCGTGCGAAAGGTTCGCGCATGGTATAGATGCGGCCGCCCACCCGGTGTTGCGCCTCAAGGATTAATGGATCGTGCCCGGCCTCCAGCAATTCATACGCGGCGGAGAGCCCTGCCAAACCGGCCCCAACGACAATGACCTTCTTCGGTCTGTCGCTCCTGAAGTTTTTCGCAATCCCCTGTTT
>DATFQC010000261.1:0-2849 GCA_035264425.1 Anaerolineales bacterium | reverse complement strand
CAGGGCTAAATTTGAAAGCATTATCTATAAGGTGCATCAACGCATGAATGAATTCGCGGCGCGGAGCAGCAATCTCACCCTGTCCTTTGATATGCTGGATCAAATCCAATTCCTTTGTTTTGTAACGTGCCAATCTTTTTTGAATTGGCAAAAGGATGTGATTATTCATATCAATCCTCTGCCTAATTCGGTTAAGATCTCCATGATCGATGTTCGTCAACAAGATGAAATCAGTTACCAGCGACTCAAGACGGTCAACGCTGGAGAGCGCTGCGCGAACGAATTGAATTTGCTCTTCAGGATCTTCAAATTTCTTGTTAACCACCAACTCCAGTGGCATAATGATATTGGACAATGGCGTACGCATTTCATGTTGGAAATTCTGAAGAATTTCCCGCTTCAATTGCTCCATATCCTGTTGAGCGCTTGCTCGCACTTCTTCGCGCCCACGTTCCCGTGCCACACTCACACGTCGTAGAACGGCCTCGATACGGGCAAACAGTTCCTCGGTCTCAAATGGTTTTGTAATGTAATCATCTGCTCCGTCACGAATTCCGTTGACGCGGTCTTCCACACCAGAGCGGGCTGTGAGAAAAATGAATGGGATGGGAGCAAGATGCGGATCTTGGCCCATCAACCTCCGCAATTCAAATCCATTGGGAGGGGGCATCATTACATCTGACAGGATAAGATCAGGCAATACCTCCTTTGCCTTCTGCAATCCCTCGCTGCCGTTCGAAGCCGTGACGACATGATAGCCCTGACGTTTAATCCTTGCCGCCAGGCCTAAAAGTAAAGCCGGCTCATCATCAATAACAAGAATGGTAGAGTTTTTATCCATGTCGTCTTATTATTCGCCTATGCTGCCCTTTTGCAAACTTTGTGTTGTCCCCATAGATTTCCCGGCTATCTTAGGACTGTTATTGACAAACATAATATAAATGTTTGCCAGTGAAATCAGATCCCCTGAATTCAATACACAGCGGTCAATTTTTCTACCGTTAACAAAGGTTCCACTGGTTGAATCCTTATCATATAAAACATACTTTTCATTTTCATAAACGATTTCAGCATGAAAACGAGAAAGAAAGTCCTCATGAAAGACAATGTCATTCTCAAGTTGACGGCCCAAGGTAATCACCGGCTTTGTCAAAGGGATGATCTGTTTGTTCACTATCAGAAACACACCTGATTGATAGGAGGAAAGTCCGTTTGGTTGCATAGAATTACTTTATATCTGATGACAATCCTCGAACAATACGGGTTTCCCCCCATTGACCTGTTTTTCATGGCAGAGAAAACAAAATCGTAAGGATCTTCTATATTCTAGCCCCTTTCCAAGTCCTTTAATCCCTGCAATCAGTATAGAAAACTGAGGGGAGATGCCATAGCAGCGATACTATTCTCCCGGATGAACTGCCCTTGTTCCTGTCCGGCCGCCCCTTCTGTTGCGACCAGCGCGTTGCCTGTTCCGCAACGACTTACTAATTCATGCGTTTTCAGGGGAAGATGGCCGTCAACACAGAGGGGTCGTTTATAATGTAACCATGTTCATAGACCAGGTAGAGATTCATGTGAAATCAGGCAAGGGCGGCGACGGTATGATGCATTTCCGTCGAGAGAAATTTATTCCACTGGGTGGACCAGATGGTGGCGACGGCGGTAAAGGTGGCGATGTCATTCTGGAGGTCAAATCCACACTCAATACACTTTCTTCATACCGCCAAAATCAAAAATTCAAAGCGGAAGATGGTGTCAAAGGGGGGCCTTCACAGATGTCGGGGCGCTACGGAAATGACCTTATCCTTTACGTTGCGCCTGGCACCGTCATCTTTGATGCAGACACGGGCGAGCTCATCGGCGACCTGACCCAACCCGGCCAGCAGTTGAATATTCTCAAAGGCGGCCGTGGCGGAAGAGGCAATCAACATTTTGCAACATCGCGGAATCAGGTGCCGCGTACGGCAGAAAAAGGGGAGCCCGCGCAGGAGAGGCGAATCAAGCTGGAACTGAAGCTGATCGCTGATATAGGGCTGATTGGGATCCCGAACGCGGGCAAATCTACCCTACTGTCCATATTAACAAATGCCAAGCCGAAGATCGCGCCGTATCCATTTACGACTCTTGAGCCAAATCTTGGTGTGGCAAACATCGACGATAACACAACTGTGGTATTGGCAGATATCCCCGGTCTCATCGAAGGGGCTGCACAAGGGGCGGGATTAGGTCATGATTTTTTGCGTCATGTTCAACGGACACGGGTCCTCATCCATATCCTGGACGGCTTGTCAGAAGACCCTGTGGCAGATTACAGTCAGATCAATTCGGAGCTGTCTCTCTTCGACCCCAACCTTGGAAAGAAGCCTCAGCTTGTCGCCCTTAATAAAATAGACCAGCCGGAAGTTCAAGAAAAGCTTCATGATATCCAGGCGAAGTTCGAAAAGCTGAACGTTGAATTGATGACTATTTCCGCTTTGGCGCGCACGAACACGCGTGAATTGCTGATTAAAGCTCATCAAAAACTAGCTGATGCTCCTCCACTGGAAGAAGTCGAACTGCCACTGCCAGTCTACAGACCAAAAGAGGATCCACGCGAATTTGCAGTGGCACAGGAGGGTGCCAATGAATGGCGCATTTCCGGTGTAGCGATTGAACGCGCCGCTTCGATGACCTATTGGCAGCATGATGGTTCTGTGCGGCGCTTCCAAAAAATCATGGAAACGCTGGGCGTGGATGAGGCGCTACGCAAGGCAGGGGTGCAGGAAGGGGATACAGTTGCCATCGGCGATTTTGAGCTGGAGTGGCAGGAGTAGCTTCGTTTGTAGACACCATGCCAATTCGTCTCTTTG
>DATFQC010000260.1:0-3430 GCA_035264425.1 Anaerolineales bacterium | reverse complement strand
AACGCGTTAAAAGAAAACCCTTACGTCGCGTCATTTGAAGAGCCCAAGGAGAATGAAGGCGGTGCCGGTGTGACGGTTGCAAAAATGGCAAAGTAGTGCATGTCGTTGCGAGGAGCCATCTGGCGACGAAGCAATTCAAATTATGATGAGATTGCTTCGTCAGGGAAAGCGCCCTCCTCGCAACGACATAGATATAAGGATGCGCCACCCCTTAAAGGGTAGAAGATCGAATGTTAACAAAAACGGCTCTCGAAGCGAGAGCCGTTTTTGTTAAGAGTTGCCTTCGCGCTGAGCAGAGCGACGAGTGTTCTTCGAGAAGTGCAGACGAAGCGAGCCTTATTTGAAGTTACTCACGCTTCGTCTACAGAACTGACAAACACAGTTCCTCTGCTCAGCGCGAATTTATTTTACTGTCACCGCGCGCCAGACAACATTTAGTGCTTCCAAGCCTGTCATATGGTGGCGGATGGAGGCCTCGTCGTTCAAATAGACTGGGCCCTGTTCTTCTCTGCCTTTCATCACGTAGAGACCTCGATCGGGCAGATCAGAAAGCGCCGCCCAAAAATTCCAGAGAGGCAGATCATATTCCGCCGCCAACGTCGACATGTCACGGTTGATGCGCTCATCCTTTTCACGGTTATCGGCTTTGGTAGCAAGGATCGGCACGACACCGGCATCCAGCAATTGCAGGATAACCTTCCGCAAATACTCGATATTACGCGACTCGAAGTGCGTACCAATTTGAATGATGACAAACGAGGGACGATGAATTCGCAACTCGCACTGGACAGGTGTCTCAGAGAAACTGCACCCATATTCTCCTCGATGCCATTGCGGCCACAACAACGCTCCAGGGGTGGTCCCATCCTGGGCCGTGGGACTCTCGCGGTTGAATGAACCTCGAAAATTATCCACCACTTCGTGCAATTCCGGAGAAAGACTTTCCACCACGCTGGCATCGGTTTCAAACACGCCAAAAAAATCCTTGGGGCGTTCCTGACAATCGCCAAAGATTGAAAATGCATACGGATCATTCCCAAGTGACAGTCCCTTTTCATAAACCTTTTGCAGACTGGAATCGATGTTCTCCGGGATGACAGGCAAATCGTTCCATTCAACGACGTCCGGTGCGGATGTAGACGGAATTAAAGTTGGGATCGCGGTTCTCGTTGGCACAGGAGTAATGGGAGAATATTTTTTGGGTTTCTGGGTAGCGGTCGGTAG
The DNA here is from genome assembly GCA_035264425.1 of Anaerolineales bacterium. Taxonomy (GTDB): domain Bacteria; phylum Chloroflexota; class Anaerolineae; order Anaerolineales; family Villigracilaceae; genus Defluviilinea. Next base: position 2,206 of record DATFQC010000260.1, on the reverse strand, counting down.
TGGCGCAGACGATTTGCTTAGCAAATCGAGCGCCGCAGGTGTCTGTGTGGGCCCGCTGACAGGGATCATGGCAGATTCAGCCGTCGCTTCCCCCGTGCAGGCAGTGATCAAAACACAAACTATGAAAGTCAGAATCAATAGGCGATTCATCAAGGCCAAGTATAGTAGGGGAAAATTAATCAGCGATGAAATTTTATGCTACACTCGCAGGATGGCTTATCAAGGACTCCTTCACAAATACGGAACGCTGCTTGACCTTCCGCTCTACACGCGGCGGGTGAGCCTGCTCGAGGGCAATACGCCTTTGATCAAAGCTGACAATTTGGCTCGCCAACTTGGCGGCGGATTCGAGTTGTTCATTAAATATGAAGGGCTCAATCCGACCGGCTCTTTCAAGGATCGCGGCATGACCGCGGCAGTCAGTGAAGCATTGGGACGCGGCGTAACGACGGTCATCTGTGCTTCAACCGGCAATACGGCTGCCTCCGCGGCGGCGTACGCGGCCCGTGCAGGGATGAAGTCCATTGTGTTAATCCCCCAGGGGAAGGTTGCGGCCGGGAAACTGGCCGGCGCGATGGCCTATGGTGCACAGGTCATCCAGATCGATGGTTCGTTCGATGACGCGTTGACAATGGTCATTGAGATCACCAACAAGCATCCCATCTGTTTAGTAAATTCCATCAATCCTTACCGCATTGAGGGACAGAAAACCTCCGCCTTCGAAATTTGCGACGTGCTTGATTCTTCACCGGATTGGTTATGTTTACCGGTGGGGAACGCGGGGAATATCACATCCTACTGGGCAGGATTTAAACAATATAATCAGATGAAATCAACCGGCTTGCCACAAGTGCTGGGTGTGCAAGCGGCAGGGGCTGCTCCGTTAGTGCTCGGACATCCCATTGAAAACCCGGAGACCGTTGCCACAGCCATTCGAATCGGAAAGCCGGCGCGTGGCGAACAAGCCCTGCAAGCTGCAGAAGAATCGAAAGGACGGATCATTGCTGCTAGCGACGATCAAATCCTGGATATGCAAAAGACCTTGGCGAAGCTCGAGGGCATTTGGGTCGAACCAGCTTCCGCAGCTGGACTCGCAGGTCTGGCGATCGAGATCGCAAATGGAACCTTGAATCCAAAAGGCAAACGCGTGGTTGCCATCTGCACGGGTCATGGATTGAAAGACCCGGAGATCATCACAAAGGATATGCAAAAGCCGTCCATCGTGCCGCCCAGGCTGGAGGCGTTGGAAGAAATTATAATGAGATGAAAACCGTTTCACCACGAAGGACACTAAGGACACGAAGTATTTAAAAAGTTCTTCTTTGTGCCCCTTTGTGACCTTAGTGTTTAAAGGGTTGAATGAATCATGCACATCACCATCAGAGTTCCTGCCACATCTGCCAATCTTGGACCCGGGTTCGACTCACTTGGTCTGGCATTGGATCTTTGGAATGAGACCAGCATCACGCTGGCCATTGAGCATACAATTCAAATCAGCGGCGAGGGTGCAGAAAAGCTTTCGCTCGGGGAAAATAATTTGATTATCCAATCCGCGCAGAAATTAGCAGACTGCGCTGGAAAACGTCTCCCACCCTTTCATGTGGATTGCGTCAATAAGATTCCGTTGTCATCGGGACTTGGCTCCTCTGCCGCTGCCAAATTGACCGGTCTGCTCGCAGCAAACGCCTTGCTTGGCAAGCCTCTTTCCACTGCTGAAATTCTGAGCCTTGCGACAGAAATGGAAGGCCATCCCGATAACGTCGCGGCTGCATTTTTGGGTGGGTTAGTCGTTTCGACGATGGACAATGGAAATGTGGTCGCTCATAAAATCACAGGGGCAGAAAATGCTTCACCTATATATGCTACAGTCGTTCTCCCTGAATTTCATCTCCCAACCCAGGAATCAAGGACAGCCTTGCCTCAGCAAGTCTCTCTCAAAGATGCCGTCCATAACATCAGCCGCACCGTTTTGGTGGCTGAGGCGTTCCGCAATGGAGATGTGGATCTGCTGGGCAAAGCCATGACTGACACCTTGCACCAACCCCATCGTTTGCCGTTAATCCCAGGCGCGCAGGCAGCCATGGACGCGGCGAAAGCGGCAGGTGCCTCGGCTGCCGCGTTATCGGGAGCCGGGCCCAGTGTGATCGCCTTCTCCTCGAAACAGGATCCAGCCATCGGTGAGGCGATGAAGCATACCTTCGAAGAG
>DATFQC010000259.1:0-2742 GCA_035264425.1 Anaerolineales bacterium | reverse complement strand
ATAATAAGAAGCGTGACAATGCCAATAAGAAGACCGAAGAAACTCATTCTTTTTCCATGTCCCCCGTATTATTTCTTACTGGAGCGTGCAAACTCATTGGGTCGCGTTTGAGTAAATCCAATCTTGTAGCAGAGCTATATTCGACGAGGATTTTTGCATGGCGCGGATTGTCAGGATTCGCAGGAGCATGCCCCTTGATGATTCGTTTTTGTTGCCGGGTGAATTCGAATCCATCGAAGAGGAGTGTTATGCCGAGAATTCCGAATATGGTTGCTACGTGCAAGCTCGGAGCAATTAGTGCAAGCCATTCGCAAACGATCCCCAGGATTGCAAAAATTGTTGAAGGAACTGATATAGTCGGTGCGATAAACTCAATTTTGCGGACAGCCACATGCCCAAACCATATGCTAAAAAAAGCAGTGAAGGCGGCGATCAGCCCCAGAAAGTTGATCGTCATACCCTCTCACTTTGGACTGAATATTCATGTACCATATCCACCACTGCTTTGACATGATCTACAGGCGTGTTCTGCAAAATTCCATGACCAAGGTTGAAAATATGACCGGGACGGCCGTCCGCCCGGCGCAGAATATCATGCACGCGTGTCTTTATTTCAGATAACGGCGCAAAGAGCACCGCCGGGTCTAGATTTCCCTGAACAGCAACATCCGGTCCAAGCAGCGCCCAGCCATCGTCAAGCGGGATGCGCCAATCCAGCCCGATCACATCGCCACCGGCCCGTTTCATCAAAGGGAGAAGAGTCGTGGTGTTCGTCCCAAAATGAATCACAGGCACATTTTCGGCTATCGCAGCCTGCAAAACTCTTTGTGAATACGGCAAAACAAACCTCTCGTAATCCGCTGGGCTGAGTGCGCCAACCCACGAGTCAAAGACTTGGACCGCCTGCGCACCCGCCCGGATTTGCGCCACCAGATAATCGCTAAGAACGATAGAAAGTTTTTCCATCAATGCATGAAAAACGTCGGGCGCGGAATACATCATTGTTTTGGTTTTTAGAAACTCACGTGACGAGCCGCCTTCCACGATGTAGGAGGCAACCGTAAACGGCGCTCCGCAAAAGCCGATCAGCGGAATCCCGTTTAGTTCTCCGCGTAGGATGCGGATCGCTTCCATGACGTAACCTAAGTCTGTTTCTACATGGACAGGATTCAGGGCCTGCACATCCGCTAGGCTTCGAACGGTCTTGCTTATTATGGGTCCTTCCCCTTTGGCGAACTCCAGGCCCAGCCCAAGCGGAATGACTGGCAGGAGAATATCTGCGAATAAGATCGCGGCATCCACGCCCAGAGCATGCACCGGCTGCAGGGTCACTTCTGCAGCGAGTTCAGGATGGGCGCAAATTTCCAGTAAAGAATATTTCTCGCGAATCAGGCGGTATTCCGCCATATAGCGACCCGCCTGGCGCATGAACCAAACAGGCGTAGCATCGACTGGCCCGCGCCGACAAGCACTCAGGAAGCGATTATTTATCTCCATAAACGAAGAGTCTCTTCTGCAGGATGATAGATAGCCGTGTGCAAAGGAGTATCCCGTAAGGTATAGCGGCGACCTTCTGTGTCGCGCAGTTCATTGACTAAATCTGAAAAACGAGCGAGGTCATCGGTTTCATAAACCACAACAAATTCCTGATTTTGCAATCCAAAGGAATAAAGCAATAACTGGCTGATGGTATCGTACTGCTTGCCAATCCGAATGTGCTCATTCATCATGCCTTGACGCGCTTCACGACTCATCAAATACCACTCCGTCGTTTTGCTGAACGGATAAATGATTAAATAAGGTTTGCGGGTATCCGCAAACGGATCAATTTCCTGTTTGGAGCGCGCCTTTGAATACTGAGAGGGACGCGTAAATCCCCACAGTGAATCTTTGAGATCTATCAAGTGACGAAAAGGATGAGTGGCTTTAGCATACTTTTCAAAAAATCTGGACGCATCCTGCTTGTCATCGGCCATCAGCGCGGACCAAATGATTAAGTCAATTCCGGTTTCGGTGGATTGAAAGATATCCACTTTCTGAGCCGCGGAGCATAATCCATTTAACCATTGTTTATGGAATTTTTCGCGTTCCTCAGAGGATAAAGACCAATATGATTCCTTGAATGAAACCAAGGAATAGTGATTGAGAGTCCGATGTAAGATTTCTTCGGTTGTATTAACCATTAAATTGCCTTTGGAACGTATGAACAGGCCGGATCAGTTTCCAGGTAATCTCCCGTGATACCATAAGCGCGTCCCCGCTGACCGCCACAGACATCGCGATATTCACAAATGCCACAGCGGCCCTTAATTTTGTCTGGGCTGCGCAAATCAGTAAATAATTTTGAATGGCGATAGACATCCACAATATCATCCGTACGGACGTCTCCGGCGGTGATGGGTAGAAATCCAGAAGGCTGGATTTCACCAACGTGGGAGATAAACAGGAAGCCATTTCCATCGTTCACACCTTTGGTCGGGCGATTCAATCCATCGGCGTACTGGAACCCTGCGCCCTGGAATGTGACTGGTTTCCCGCTCGCTTCAGCCCGTTTGCGCTGGATCGCGACACGTCGATACATGGGGGCAGCTGTCGACTTGATATCAAATGGCGCGCTCTGTGCGAGATCATAGAGCCAGTTGAAAACCTTCTCATGCTGCTCAGGACTGATCATATTTTCGATCTGTGCCCGGCCAGTTGGCACAAGGAAAAACACCGACCACTGAACAGCATTTACTTCCT
>DATFQC010000258.1:0-2858 GCA_035264425.1 Anaerolineales bacterium | reverse complement strand
AATGGCTAATGGAAACGGGTTTCCGAGGCGCGCCGACCAAATGTGATCAAGGATCTTGCTTCCATCGCCTTCCACTGGCAGGCTCTGGCCGCCGTCCACGATGATGTGATCGCCATCTATCGAGATATTAATTACAGCCGTTGGGGTTTGTCGTAGACGTTCCGTATAGTTCAACATATTGGACTGTATTTCTCCTCCATCAGATTGCCTACAGGTGGCGCTGACTCGGTTTTCGCCCTCAGAAAGCCGGACTTCCGCTACGAAATTTTCGTCGTCTGGCTGGGTTTCAAATTCGCGTCCATTGACAGATACAACCAGATCCTTGCATTCACCGGTCAGTTTTCCTTTCACTTGCTTCGTCCACGCCCAGACATCCTGGTCTTTGCCAGTCAAGCTTACTTTCACGTCAGAACCCGGCGAGGCGGTGGCTGTGCTGGTTCCAATGGCTTCTGTTTCAGTGGCTATCTCTTGCACTGCCTTCTGACAGGCGGCTGCAAGGACGCTGCCCGCAGCAACTACACACAACCGCAGGAAGTCTCGGCGTTCTAAAGGAACCCTTTCCATTTTTGCTTCTTTTTGTCGTGACATATAAGATTGTCAGGAGTGTTGATCGCCTACTTCATTCCAGTCAGGGCGATGCCGCGGATGAAGTATTTCTGGAAGAATATAAAGATCAGCAGGACTGGCAGAGTTGAGATCACAGAGCCGGCAAAGACGATATCCCAGACCGTGCGATTTTTAATGACAAACAACGCCAATCCAAGCTGTAACGTGCGAAGCTTGGGGTCACTGATGACAATGAGGGGCCAGAAGAAGTCATTCCAGACAAAGGTAAAAGTGAAGATCGCCTGGGCCGCCAGTACGGGGCCGCACAGCGGTAGGATGACTTTTCGATAAATGGTAAATTCAGAGGCACCATCCATCCGTGCTGCATCCAGTAGATCATCGGGGATGCCCTTCATGTATTGGCGCATAAAGAAAACGCTCCAAACGCTAAAAGCATACGGGATGATGATGCCCCAGAAGGAATCCAACATGCCATGGCCACCGACTCCAAGGATATTGTTACCACCGAAGAGAGGCGAGCGTAGCAGGATCAGGTAATTCGGGATCAGGAAGAGCTGGCCGGGAATCATCAGGGTGCCAAGCATCAATAGGAACAGTGCATCCCGCCCTGGAAACTTGCGCTTTGCAAAGGTATAGGCAGCCAGGGAATTGAAAAACATTTGAACAACTAAAACGATGACAGCCAGGAAACCGCTGTTCAACACCCAGCGAAAGAAACCTTCTGCTTTGAGAAATTTTCGGTAGTTATTGAGGGTGAAAACTTCTGGAATCCAATTCGGCGGCCAGTTGAAGATCTTCCCGATCGGCTGAAAGGAGGCGGAGACCATCCAGGCCCAGGGCGCGATAAAGATAATCGCACCGGCTGTCAGGAGGATATAAACAATCAGCTTTCCGAGCACGTCTTTCCAGTTAATGGTCCGAGTCACCGGGGTGCTGATCGTCTTAGAAATGGGCTTTTCAGTTTTTGTGATAGCCACTTTTTTGTTCCTCTCTAATACTCGACGTCGCCGCGCGTATACTTCCATTGAATCACAGTGAAAACGAAGATCATGGCAAATAGCACAAATGCCATCGCGGTCGCATACCCCATATCCAATTCACGGAAGGCCTTGGTGTATAGATAGTATCCGATTGTTGTCGTCCTGTTTAAAGGCCCGCCATTTGTCATAATATAGACTTCAGTGAATATCTGGAAGGTACCAATCACGCTGGTGACCAGGAGGAAGAACGTGGTCGGCCTGAGCAATGGGATAGTGATATGGAGCAAGCGCTGGAGGGAGTTGGCGCCATCTACCTTGGCCGCGTCATACATTTCCTCTGGGATGCCCTGTAGACCTGCCAGATAGATCACCATCGTCCCACCAGTTCCTCCCCAGATGCCCATAATGATCAGGGCTGGCAGAGCCAGGTCTGGGTTGGCAAGCCAGACGATTTTGTGGCTGATGAGCCCAAACTTCAACAGGTAGTAATTGAGCAGCCCGTAGTCACCCTGGTACACCCACTTCCAGATAATGGCTGAGACGACCAGCGGAGTTACGACCGGGATATAAAACAAGGTGCGATAAATCGCTTGTCCACGGACCTTTGTGTTCAGCAACAGCGCGACGGACAGCCCCGAGGCCAAATTAAGGGGCACGCCAATCATAAACGTCAGCGTGTTGGTCACAGCTCGCAGAAAGCGCGGGTCCTGGAAGAGACGCACGTAATTGTCGAACCCGACGAAGGGCTTATCCGGTTGGATAATGTTCCACTTGTGGAAGCTGATATAGAACGCAAACGAGACTGCGAACACCGTGAAAATCAGGAAGTGAAGTAGACCTGGTGCAAGGAACAGATATGCTGTCCAATTTTTTCGCATCTGGCGGAGTGTCTCGCGTAACCGCAGTGAGAACGTATTGGGTTTTTGGATTTCGGTGACAGCCATGCGTCTCCTTTCTTTGCCTGCAAATTCCCTTCCCAGGCAGAGCTAAGAAGGGAATTTGCAGAGTTGAAATAGAAGGTGTTTATTGCTCTTTGAACGCTGCTTCCGCTTCTTTGGCGGATTCGATCACAGCAGTCTTTGCGTCAATTTCACCATAGAAGGCTCTGCCGAGGTACTCGGTCAAGATCTCTTCACCCTTGAAATAATTGGGCTGATCGGCGGTGGGTACATAGGCGCATTTCATGTTTTCCTTGAAGCCCTGCATATAAGGTCGACCCTCATAAAGGGATGGGTTATCCAGCAGAGACTGACGCGGCGGCAGCAACGTGCCAGGCTCATCGGGATTGCCCAAATTGTATGCAACCATATT
>DATFQC010000257.1:0-7071 GCA_035264425.1 Anaerolineales bacterium | reverse complement strand
ACTGCAACCTGGAGGGCCTGACATCCTCCTTGAAGCGCAGTAAATCACTAAAGAACTGAACCGCTTCTGAATTGGCGAAGTTGTTCAAGGATTGGTTGCCCGCTCTTTCGAGGTAATCGACTGCCTTGCGAATCACCTGCTCCCGCTGGGCAGAACTAGGCTCATCTACCGCGTGGATCCAATGGTAGGCCAGCAATGCGTAATACGATGCAATCTCATGCTCATAACTGCTTTCAATCCATTCGGCAACCGCCTGATGTAATTGCCTGCGCTGGGAATGGATCATCAGGTTATAAGCCACTTCCTGCGTCATTGCGTGTTTGAAAAGATACGCCAAATCAGGTGTTTGAGACTCGATCAAGGTGAGACTCAAGCGCGTGAGCGCGTCGAGATATTGCTTCAATGCAGGTTTATCTGCCTCAATGGGGTGAATGGCTTGCAGCACCCGGAAGGTAAAGATACGGCCGATCACACTTGCTACTTTCAATGTCAATTGCTGAGATGGATTCAAACCATCAATACGACTCGTGATCACCGCTTCGAGGTTATCTGGTAGGGTCACAGAATTCAAATCCTTCCGCCCCGGCGCCAAATGACATGTCTCACCTTCAACAATTAACACGCCCGAATCTCTGAGCGCGTACGCCAGCTCCTCTGCAAAAAATGGATGTCCTTCCGATTTCGAGCGAATCAACTCGCCGACTTCTAAAGGCACAGACAGAACCCCAAGCCTCTGGCACACGAGTTGTTCCACGTCTTCTAACAGCATCATATCCAGTTTCATAAATGTGGTCTCTGGATGTTCAGCCAATTCCTTAAATTGAGGCTGTACGGGACGGGAGAGCGGGCGCGTATTCACAACCAATAGCAATGGACGCACTTTTTGATATACATCTGCCAGCAAAATCCACGACGCAGAGTCCAGCCAGTGTAAATCTTCCAAAGCGATCAATATTCCCGACTGGTTTGCTTCCTCCTGCAAAAGACGCACTAACAAGTCACGAATGTTGCCGCCGCGCACTTCCCCGCTCATGGCAGAGGTAAATTCATTTTCCGGAATCGAAATCGGGAGCGCCACGTTTAATAATGGCGCATAGCGCAAGTACTCACCATCGATTGTCCGCAACTTTTCAAGAACCGTATTGAGCATTTTAAAACGGTGTTCATCCATTAAATGTGGTTTATTGATGAACTCTTCGAGATCAAAAAGCCGATTAAACACGGCACGCCACGCAAAGTAAGGGGTGTTCTTTTCCGCAGTATCGCCCGCACCAGAAAAAATCTTCACCTGGGAGGCCTGAGCCTGATACATGAGTTCATCCATCAAACGAGTTTTACCGATGCCGGCCTCTCCATGCAAAATGATCGTCTGAAATTGTGTGCCGCGCTGCAATTCCTGAATGGCATTGACCAATAAAGCTTTCTCATTCCTGCGCCCGATCAATTCGGTCTTCGCACGGATTGATTCCTTCTTTTCACGCACCGGATGAAAAACATCCACCGGCTCATTTTTTCCTTTTACTCTGTGCGGCGGGAGCGCTTTAAATTCAATGCGCTCCTTGGCAGCTTCATACGTTGGGCGGTCACATAGCACCGCAATGCCTTCGTGCTCCAAGATCTCCGTTTGCTGCAGGGCCAGGCTCATCAAACGACCGGCTAAATTGACTGAGTTCCCTATAAATGTGTATTCGCGGCGATTATCTGTTCCAATCAAGCCACAAAATACGCGTCCGGTCGTCAAGCCAATGGCGCCATGCATTCCTCGAGCCTGCAATTCATTGCGGATCATCAGAGCAGATTGAATCCCTCGTAGAGGATCATCCCCGTGAGCAAGCGGAGGCAAACCAAACGCTGCATCGATCATCACCCCTTTATCATCCTGGCTGATCTTATTGAGGGAGCCCTCGTATCTGTAGACAAGCTGTTGAATGAGGCGCATTGTTTCCTGCGCGGTCTCCAGCGATGTTTTATGACTTAGCTGCGGCAAATTGATAAACAGGATGGTCACCTTTCGCAATTCGGCGAGCCAGTCCGATTGACCAGCAGAGATACGATGAATAATTGCCCCCGGGATATAAGGACGCAAAGCCGCCTGCGCGGCATCGCTGAGCTTCCATATTTTTTCTTGGAGGCCAGCAAAGGGTTGAGGATGTCCCATGAGATTTCGCAAACGAGCGGCAATCCGCTCGTGTCCTTCTACTCCAGGCTCGAAATTGAAGGGGTCAGCCTTACAATCTTCCTTGATCAGTTCCCAGGCAGAGGGCCCTGCAACGATATCGCCAGCCCTGGCCAGGTGATTGGCGGCACTGACCTCAATCAGGGGCTTTCCAACCAACACAAATTCCCAGCGATTGAATACACCGCCAATATGACTTTCCCAAAGCCGCCCGGTGCTCAGTGAGAATTTCAAGGATAAGGTTGATCCAGCGGCTTGATAGTTCAGCAAACGCTCCCGAATCTTAAACGCACACTCCGCCGCATGCAATATCAGTTGTCGCTGTAAGTCGTTGAAATTAGGAGCAGGCTGGGCCGGAGTCTGATCGGGAAATGCTTCGAGGAGAGGCCACACAACAGTGATGGCATCCCCGCCAAATTTGACTACATCCCCGTCATATTCATAGACGAGATCAATTAATTGTCCAAAGTAATTGTTCAGGATACCAGCCAATGTTTCCACCCCAGCCATGCCCTTTCCTGCAAGTCGTTCCGTAAGAGTAGTAAAGCCCGAAATATCGGCAAACATAACCACCGCCGGAAAATCCTGGGCAAGCGGCGAATCGATGGGTATGGGGTTTTGTGCTACTCGCTTCTGGATCAGCTTCGGTACATAACTCGCCAATAATTCTGTTAGCACAGAATTGGGCATATCACACTCCTAAGAACTATCCAATCACCAATAGATGGATGCGTGATAATACACCGAACGAACTTTATGTGCAAACAATTCTTAGCCCACATTTAACTGCATAGAACCCAGTACGAAAATGAGGAAGTTACTGAATGCTCGTGCGTCATCAGTTTTGGCTGTTGTATAATGAATATGCCCCTACACATAAAACATTCAACAGAGTGGCGATCATAGGTCCTTTTTATTCTTTTTGAAAGGAACATAACGATGATTGAAAATCCAAGCAATTGGGCTGGCAACTACACTTACCGCGCAGCCCAATTTCACCAACCGCAAACGGTTGAACAAATCCAGGAATTAGTTGTCCATAGCAACAAACTCAAAGCTCTGGGCACGCGTCATTCCTTCAACGATATTGCAGACTCCGCCGGTGACCTTATCTCAGTGGAACATCTCAACCAAATCGTAGGGCTGGATCGTGAGCGTTCTGCTGTGACAGTGGAGGCCGGAGTCCGTTATGGACAGCTCGCTCGTTGGCTTCATAGAGAGGGCTACGCACTGCATAACCTGGCATCTTTACCTCATATTTCCGTGGCAGGTGCCTGTGCAACAGCAACCCATGGCTCAGGAGATCGCCATGGAAATCTGGCGACCGCAGTCTCCGCATTGGAATTAGTAACAGCCAACGGTGAGTTAATTCCCTTATCCCGGGAAAAAAATGGTGAACAATTTCGAGGAGCCGTGGTTGGACTGGGCGGTTTGGGTGTGATCACCAAACTGACACTCGATATTTCTCCAACCTTTGAAATGCGTCAGGATGTTTACGAAAACCTGCCACTCGCAGAATTGGAAGACCACCTTGATGAACTATTCTCGAGCACCTATAGTGTCAGCTTGTTCACTGATTGGCGGAATTCGAGTTTTAATCAGCTCTGGTTAAAAAGGGATATCTCAGATAATGCTCCTATTAAATTGGATCCCAAACTCCTTGGGGCAACACTTGCAAGAAGTCACCTGCATCCCATCGCAACTCTTTCAGCCGAAAATTGCACGGAGCAAATGGGGATCAGTGGGCCCTGGCACGAACGGCTGCCTCACTTCCGCATGAATTTCACTCCCAGTAGTGGCGAGGAATTGCAAAGCGAGTATCTGGTGCCGCGCCAGCATGCAGTTAAGGCATTGCGTGTCATCGATCAATTAAGGAAATATATCGCTCCGCTCCTGCAGATTTCAGAAATTCGCAGCATCGCGGCCGATGATCTTTGGATGAGTCCATGCTACAAGCAAGCCTCTATTGCCATTCACTTCACCTGGAAAAAAGATTGGGAGGCAGTTCAAACTGTGCTTCCCATAATTGAGGAAAAACTTGCACCGCTAAGTGCCAGACCTCATTGGGCGAAGTTATTTACGATGTCACCCACACACCTCCAATCTTTGTATGAGAAATTACCAGATTTTCGACAATTGCTCCAGGATTACGATCCGCACGGCAAATTCCGTAACACGTTCCTAAATCAATATATTTTTGAGAACTCCTAGTATGGACAGGACAGCTCAAACAGACAGAATAGGAAATTCTCATATTGCCATTGATACTCTTGCCTGGCTTATCGAAGAAGCATTTCAAGGCGACCCTTCCCACTCTTTGCTTGCCAACTTGCATAATTTGCGCGAAGAAGATTGGATGGCTACCCCAGGTGAAAGCGGCCGTTCCATTGCAGATATTCTTGAGCATCTCGGTTGGTCAAAATGGATGTATGAAGACTACGCCTTCGGGACCGCCTCCATGCGCGGCGATCAGCCACCTCTTGTTCCTGATGGAGGGGCGCGCGCACGTCCACGTGACGAACTTCTCGCCTGGTTAAGCGAGGGTCACCGTCGCTGGCTGGCCTCTGTCCGCGCACTCGCGGACGATGCTGAATTGGATCAGGACCGGCTCACGAATTGGGGGGAGCGACTGCCCACGCGCGATATTATCCGTATTATGATCGCCCATGATTTTTATCACGCAGGTGAGATCAATCATCTCCGCGCTCTGCTACAGGGAACGGATCGCTGGCCCTACGAATAGCTTGGAATCATAAGGTGGGAACCCATCCGTATGAAAACGTCGTTGTATTCGTATTAACAAGTAAGGAATGCCTGACGAAATGAAGTTGTGGAGATTCTTCGTGATACCAAAATCCTCATGAAACTTCAAGAACTGATGGGCTTAAGTTGTTTTTCCCTTTATTCTTTAAGATGAATAACTCAATCCCAGGTCTGTTGAAATCTCTGTACGTTGCGGCCTGTTGTGGAAGTACCGTCCTAGTTCTGGTCGCTTTCGTTAGAGCTTCCCGGCGCTCCTCTGTTTCCCGAACGTGGGAGCCTTTGACGCCCATTGTCAATGGTACGATTGAGCGTAAATATAGGTCGGCTGTGCTTCGAGGAACGTATCAGGCGCATCCCATCCTGGCTACTCAAATCCTGGGTGGTGCTGAAAATCCGGATGCATTTCGGATTGAGATGACCATTGTTGCGCGCGGAGCCAACTGGCTTGTCCGCTATGGAAGTGAGAAGCTTTTTGGAAAAGACCAGTGGTACCTTCAGGCAAGTCACGAGGTATTAAAACAACGACTGGCCCAATCGAGTATCCTCACGGAAATGCAACGCTGGGAAGGCCATCCAACCATAAGTTATCGGGCAGATTCTGGCGCGCTAAGCTATGAGGAGAATGGACCAGTTCCCAAGCCAGAGCGCTTCCAGGCTCAGTTGAATTTGTTGCTCCATCTCGCCGAACTCAATGAGCAAGTGAATGGAATGCCTTGAAAGGATAGATGACAAACTCCAAAGCGGAACAGGCAGAAAAAGAGGTTCAGCAGAGTGGTCCCTTGGGGAAGCTCAGGGCCTATCTGAGAATCTTAGGGCCCGGTTTGATCACCGGCGCCTCAGGAGATGATCCTTCCGGGATTGGTACGTACTCACAAACTGGCGCCCAATTTGGCTATACTCAACTCTGGACAGCCCTCTTTACTTTCCCCTTGCAGGCTGCCGTTCAAGAAATTTGCGCACGGATTGCTCTTCAAACCGGGCGAGGTTTGGCAGCCAATATTCGTAAGTACTATCCCAAACCAATTCTATATTTTTACATCCTTATCCTTTTTATCGCCAACACCACTTCTCTAGGCGCAGATCTGGGCGCAATGGCGGCTTCGGCTCAGTTACTCTTCGGGCTGCCAGTCCTGCTTTGGCTGGCGGTGATGACGATTTTGACGGCTGTGCTTGAAATCTTTATCCCTTATAAGGAATATGCAAAAGTATTGCGTATTCTCACCCTCACACTTTTCGCCTATGTAATAGGAGCATTCTTTACCTCGCAGGATTGGGGACAGGCTCTGCGGAGTACCATTATTCCTACATTTCGCTTCGACCGCCGCTATCTATTTAATCTCGTTGCCCTCTTGGGGACAACAATCACACCTTATCTTTTTTTCTGGCAGGCAAACCAGGAGGTGGAGGAGGAAATTGAAGAGGGGAAGACGACAGAAACACAAAGAAAGGGAGTTTCGAAAACAGAACTCAAGTGGATGCGCACAGATGTGATCTCCGGATCATTTTTCTCTAATATTGTCTTCTGGTTTATTATTATCACAACCGCTTCTGCTTTAAATCAGAATGGGATTACCAACATTGACAGCGCGCCAAAAGCAGCCGAGGCCCTCCGTCCGCTGGCCGGTGATTTTGCTTACATCTTGTTTTCAGCAGGTATTATTGGTACAGGTTTCTTGGCTGTTCCGATCCTGGCGGGGTCAGCGGCGTATGCCGTTTCAGAAACATTCAAGTTTCGTGAGGGATTGTCTCTACAGCTACGTGAAGCACCAGCATTCTACGGCGTGATTGCGCTTGCGACAGTCATCGGTGGTGCTATGAACCTGACTGGAATTAATCCGATCTCCGCATTGTATTACGCGGCGGTGCTCAATGGCATTGTGGCACCCTTATTACTCTTTATGATTATGTTGATTAGCAACAACCGAACGATCATGCAAAACAAGACGAATGGGAAACTCTCAAATATCCTGGGGTGGATCGCGACCATTGCCATGGGCCTGGCAGCCGTTGCGTTACTGATCAGTTTCGGTGTGGGCAAATAAATGATTGATCACGGTTGAATGAAATTGACGGCTAAAGAAAATTTTGAGCGACATAATAATGTCGCTCAATTCATTTAATGGTATCCTCCA
>DATFQC010000256.1:0-5151 GCA_035264425.1 Anaerolineales bacterium | reverse complement strand
TTGTCTGGCGCGCGGTGACAGTAAAATAAATTCGCACTGAGCAGAGGAACTGTGTTTGTCAGCTCTGTAGACGAAGCGTGAGTAATTTCAAATAAGGCTCGCTTTGTCTGCACTTCTCGAAGAACACTCGCCGCTCCGCTCAGCGCGAAGGCAACTCTTAACAAAAACGGCTCTCGCTTCGAGAGCCGTTTTTGTTAACATTCGATCTTCTACCCTTTAAGGGTGGCGCGTCCTTATATATATATCGTTGCGAGGAGGGCGCTTTCCCCGACGAAGCAATCTCATCATAATTTTGAATCGCTCCGTCGCCAGATGGGCTCCTCGCCATGACATGCACTACTTTGCCATTTTTGCAACCGTCACACCGGCGCCGCCTTCATTCTCCTTGGGTTCTTCAAATGACGCGACGTAAGGGCTTTCCTTCAACGCGTTGCGGACGGCTTCGCGCATTCTGCCAGTCCCTTTCCCGTGGACAATCCGCACGAACAGCAGACCGGACGAATAGGCTTTCTCCAAATAACGGTCCAGTTCTTCGAGCCCGTCTTCAACCAGTTTACCGCGCAGGTTTAACTCGATGCCGGGAGATTTCGTTCCGCTCAACGCTGCGCGAGGGCTACCTTCTGCAATCTGTTTTCTTTCTTCTTGTACCTTTTCTTCTGGGCCTTCTACTTCTTGCCCTTTTCTCATCAAATCAGCCAGGCGCGCTCGTACCCGCAGGCTTCCGATCTGAACCTCGGCGTCCGACTCACTCAGAGCCGTTACCACTCCCTCGGCGTTCAGCGTGTTGACAGTGACGCGCTCGCCAAGAGACAATGGACGGTTGACCCGGGACGAGGATGGCCTATTGTCAACCGTCTGTCGTCGTTCTACCGGGGCTTCTATCTTTTCTTCAATCTCCTCCACTTTTTCTTCGAGCTGCTTCAAGGCTTCCAGGGGTTGTTTGGCTTTTTTCAATTGCGACTTAAGTGAATCAATATTCCTCTTTAATATCGCAACTTCTAATTCGCCTTCGGCACGGGCTTTGGCTAATACGTCACGACGTTCATCTTCGATTTTCTCAAGTCGCTTTTCGATTTCTTTAGTTTGTGCTTCGAGCCGATCGCGGGCCTTTTCCAGCTTCTGACGTTCGCGCGAGGTGCGGTTGCGTTCCTTGCGGATGTCATCCAGCAGTTTGTCAGCGCGCAGATCATCGGGGTGAATCTCCGCTTTGGCGGAATCAATGATCGGCTGAGGCAGACCGAGCCGCTGTGCAATGAGCAACGCATTGGATCGCCCCGGGAGTCCAAGGGTCAAGCGATAGGTCGGACGGAGAGTCTTGATGTCGAATTCCAATGACGCGTTGACCACACCTTCCGTCGAATGTGCAAATGTCTTGAGTTCGGGGTAATGAGTGGCCACAAGAGTCGTACATCCCGTTTCAAGAAGTTGATTGAGGATCGCGCGCGCCAGGGCCGCACCTTCCTGCGGATCCGTGCCTGCACCGAGTTCGTCGAAGATGACGAGCGAGCGCTGATCGATCTGTTTGAGGATACGGATGATGTTCGTGATATGACCACTGAACGTGCTGAGTGATTGCTCAATGGACTGCTCATCGCCGATATCTGCATAGACCGCCTGAAAACAGGGCAACTCCGAGCCACTATCTGCTGGGATGTGGAGGCCGCTTTGTGCCATGAGCGCGAGCAAACCAACCGTTTTAAGTGAAACAGTTTTCCCACCAGTGTTTGGACCGGTGATGACAATTGCGCGGGTACCAGGCTGAGGGTCGACATCAATAGGAACAACGTTTTGTGGGTTGAGAAGAGGATGACGCGCTTGACGCAAGCGGATCAGCGTTCGACTCTCTGTTTTCGACTCTGCATTTTCGTTTTTTGCGGCTCGCTGACTGCTGACTGCTGGCAGCTTATGAAGCACCGGCGCACTCGCCTTCAATTCCTCTGAATACTTTGCTTTTGCAAAGATGAGGTCCAGCATCGCCAAATTTTCGACGCCATACGTGAGTTCTTCGCGATGTTCACCGATCTGCGCCGAAAGTTCATAAAGGATCCGTCGCTCTTCGTCGCGCTCCTGCAACTGCAATTCGCGCATGGAATTGTTTAATTCCACAATTGGCAACGGTTCAACAAACAAGGTCGCACCGCTGGAGGATTGATCGTGGACAACCGCTTTGATCTGCCCTTTGAACTCTGCTCGCAACGGGATGACGTACCGTCCGTCGCGTTGGGTGATGATCGGCTCCTGTAGCTTGCTTGCCGATTCTGTTAGATATCTTTGCAGGCGCGACATCAAACGGTCGTGTGCAATCTTGATCTCACGCCGCAGCGATGCGAGTTTGGGAGAAGCGGAATCCAATACTTCACCGCGCTCGGATAGCACGCGCGAGATCGAATCCACGATCCCATGCGCTTCGGGTAGCCCAACCGCGATCCGCGCGAGACTTGGAAATTCCTCTGTTTTACGCTCGAGGGATTTTTTTAGTTCACGCGAGGATATGAGCGTGGACTTTACATCCAATAATTGCTGTGGATCGAGCACACCACCCCGCCCGGCCAGATCCGCCGCGGGGCGGATGTCATGCGCACCTCCGATGCCAATATTATCGTTCGTGGAAAATAGACGGCGCGCTTCACTGGTTTCCGCGAGACGTGCAAGGGCAAGGTCATGTGAATCGGTTGGCTCGAGGGAACGCGCCAATTCCATCGAAGCGGAGAAATCACAAAATGTTTTCAACCGTTCGAGGATTTTTGGATATTCGAGAACAGATAGAGTCTTTGCGTCCATACCGAGCAATTTAACCACAAGATGCGGGATTGGAGAATGGAATGTAGAAAAATGGAGAATTGATTGAGAAATATAACAATTGAATTGCAGACGCAATAGTCCTTAAGCGCCATCTTACAGAATGGTAGGTGCAAATTTAACGGAATTTAATTTGGGGATACTAGACTTGCTCCAACGGCCACAGGTGAAAAGCAATCTGATTTATGAGATTGAAAAATATGATGTCCATGATTGACACCTGAGCCTGAGTTGATCCAAGACAGGATCAAAAAAGGAAGCCGACGCTGTTGGCGCAGCATCGACTTCTCCGGTCAAAGTGCCTGGAGGACACAGATGACTCTTCTTAATCATAACACCCGCTCATTGCCGCTGCAAGTAGGGGTTTCACGGATAGGCAGCCAGAGTCTCCCCAATCCTTTCTGCTCCACGCTGATTGTTGATCTCAGTTCATTGATCCGCCCAAAGTGACCTGACAGCCCGGCTGAGCACAAAACCTGTATCTCACACCGCGTTCACCCTTGTGTGAATGCAAACCAATACGCCGCAAAGGAGTATTCATGTTTACCACAACCCGAATTCCACTGCACCAGTCACTGCGCTGGTTGCGTCGTGCCATGACAATAATCTTGATCGTTTCCAACTTTGCAACCACGATCTTGGCAGGTGCTGCCCCGGTTCAGGCGGACATACAACCGTCATTCCCGATCCGGGCTGCATTTTACTATCCCTGGTTCCCGGAAGCCTGGAATCAACAGGGCTTCAATCCGTTCACCAACTACAATCCTTCTCTGGGCTTTTATGATGCTAGCCAGGCCGTCACCAAACAGCACATTGCTGCAATGCTGTATGGCGGCATTCAGGCAGGCATTGCATCCTGGTGGGGGCAGGGATCAAAGACAGACACTCATATCCCGGGCCTTCTTCAAGCTGCTGCTGGGACCAACTTCCGCTGGTCCATCTATTATGAAAAGGAAAGCCAGGGCGACCCTTCGGTTAGCCAACTTACTAATGACCTAACCTACCTTCGCGATAAGTATGGCAACGATCCGAGCTTTCTTCGGATCAATGGTCGATTTGTTGTCTTTGTCTATGCAGACGGTGGGGATGCCTGTGGAATGGTAGATCGCTGGAAGCAGGCTAATACGGTGGGTGCTTATATCGTTCTCAAGGTCTTTAGTGGTTACCACACTTGTGCCAATCAGCCAGACAACTGGCATCAATATAGCCCGGCGGTTGCGTCTGATAGTCAGAAAGGCTTCTCGTACGCGATTGCACCAGGATTTTGGAAAAAAGGTGACGCGGTCCGTTTGGCACGCGATCTTACCCGCTGGAATCAGAATGTCCGTGATATGGTTGCTTCCGGTGCTCCGTTCCAACTTGTTACAACGTTCAATGAATGGGGTGAAGGAACCTCTGTGGAAGCCGCCAAAGAGTGGGAAACTGGCTCAGGCTATGGTGCCTACCTGGATGCCCTTCATAACAACGGGAACGGCGGCCAAACGCAGCCGACAGCGGTTCCTGCGACTGCCACCAAGGTGCCACCTACTCAGACGAGCCAATCTACTGTAACAACCATGCCGCCTACTCAAATAGTTCAACCAACAACGACGAGTGGAGCACCTCTCCCAACCCTGGCTGCCACCAACGTTTCCTCACCAACTTCGCCTGCACGTCCCACAGCCAGTGCCACCAGCAATCCGGTTGTTAGCCCGACCGTAACATCAATTCCTACTTTTACTGCCAGCCCTGTCCCCAGCCCAACCAAAACTGCGACGCCTGTTATTACAGGTGGTGACCCGATCATCGCGGCGGCTGGTGATATTGCCTGTGACCCATCCGATGGCAACTTTAATGGTGGAAATGGCACCTCAGGCAGTTGTCGTCAGAAGGCTGTTTCAGATCTATTCGTAGGCAAAAATTTCAGCGCTGTCCTTACGCTGGGCGATACTCAATATGAAAATGGCGCACTGACGAAATATCAGCAGTCCTTTGATCCAAGTTGGGGTCGTGCCAAAAATATCATTCGTCCTGCCGTTGGCAACCATGAATATACGACGGCTGGCGCGAGCGGTTATTATGGTTACTTTGGGGCCGCGGCGGGCGACAAGACAAAGGGTTACTATAGCTATGACCTCGGTGCCTGGCATCTCATTGCCCTCAATTCGAATTGTAGTCAGGTAGGTGGCTGTGGCGCCGGTTCTCCTCAGGAGCAATGGCTGAAATCCGATCTGGCTGCCCATCCCACCATGTGTACGCTGGCCTATTGGCACCACCCGCGCTTCTCCTCTGGCGAACATGGCAGTAACACGAGCTATGACGCGTTCTGGAAAGATCTATATGCGGCCCGTGCCGACATTGTGTTGAACGGCC
>DATFQC010000255.1:0-4202 GCA_035264425.1 Anaerolineales bacterium | reverse complement strand
GCGAAGTCGTCATCTGTGTATGCAAAGCTGCCGGTGACGGTAATCTCCTGACGGATGAGGTAGTTGGCAGGCAGAACCGATTCCTCGTCGTGCAGGCCAATGAAGACAACACGACCGCCAGGTACCACCGCCCGCAGCGCTTGTATGCGCACGGGCGTTGCGCCAACTGCATCGATCACACGATCGACGCCGCCGGAGTAGCGCTCCTGCACGAAGGCGACCACATCCTGCTCATGTGCATTGATAATATCGCTCGCCCCCCAGCGTCTTGCCATCTCCAGCCGCTGCGGGGCTACATCACTGATGACGATCTGCTGCACGCCCTGAGCACGCGCAGCGGCAATGGCGCAAAGCCCAATTGGCCCAGCGCCAAGGATCAGCAGATGTTCCTGTGGCTTGACCCCGGTGAGAGCAACGGCATGAACGGAACATGCCAGGGGCTCTGCCAGCGACCCTGCAACCAGCGACAAGAACTCAGGGAGTGGATGGCACTGGCGCGCCGGTACAGCCACATACTGGGCAAATGCACCAGGACGATGCGCACCGACGAGCTGGCGACGACGACAGAGGTTGGACCGCCCGGCCAAGCAGCGGTCGCAGGTACCGCAGACAACCAGAGGATTGAACGTCACGCGGGCGCCAACCCTAGCTACCTCACCCGTTGCAAATGTTCCTCCGGTCGCCTGCACGACTTGTCCGGCACATTCGTGTCCCATGATAAGTGGCGGCACTCGCAAACTGTTGTGGCCAAGGAAGCCGCTTAGTTCTGAGCCGCAGATCCCCACCGCACCAACCGAGATCAACACTTCGCCCTCTACCAGTTTTGGCATGGGTTCCGCACGCTGTACCATGTCACGTGGACCCAGCCACACAAGCGCTTGCATCATTTGATTTTTCATACTGCTTTGCTCCGTGTTCTCGCTGACGATCAGGCGGCCGTTAAGTCTACAATCGGTATGACAAGGCACTTGCACATCACAGGGTTATATACCATTATAGTTATCTCTATTTCTGCAAGATCTTCCGCAGAAAAAGTCATTGGATCTCGCCTTTTTCAAAACAGCTCTTATCCCCTGCACTCCCCAGTCAGCTCACAATGTAACAACAAACTGGCCTTTTGCGGAGAGCTATTATTGCGTTTTAGAAAAAAGATTCGAACCGCTCAACATCAATTTTACTCACTTCTGGATCTACAGAACGGTCAAAGCATTTAATTTTCCCCTAGCATCAAGTCTTAATATAGACAAGAACCGCTCAACACACAGTGCTGTGCATTATCTGTTGGCGGTTTCTGAGAAATCAATGCCCCTTCGCGGATTCGAACCGACATTTATAGGATGGATATAAAACCGAGTCGCCTTTGCTAGTGCAGTTTGGATGCAAACGGGATAGAAATATGAGTTTGTTGGACAAGATGGGCGAAAACGATATATTAAGTTCTTGGGCCAGCGATCAATGCTGGTTTATTTCTACTGCAATTTGAATGGATGCAGTTAACCTACTTAAAAAGCGAACTTCTGCCGGAAGAGTACAATAAGTCTGAAAAACGATATATTGTAGGAAACATGGCAATGTTCGTTGCGGTACGCTGCGTAGATCTCATGATTTTTTGCAGAGGCTAAAATGAAAAAAACTACCTTGCTCCAATCGGATCTGTCTTACCTCATCGCGACCCTGGGTCATCTGGATACACTTGTAATTGCGGATGCCGGTTTACCCATCCCGGCCGAGACGGTCAGAATTGATCTGGCACTGACACAGGGTGTCCCGGGTGCCGTCCAGACCCTGAAGGTTGTCCTGGACGAAATGCAGGTGGAAAGAGTAATCCTGGCGGAGGAAGTCAAAGACCGTAATCCCAAATTCCTGGCAGAAGTGCAGGAGTTACTGCCTCATGTTTCTATCGAATTTGTGACGCATGCCGAACTCAAGACTCGGACTGCGTCTGCTCGCGCGGTGGTGCGGACCGGTGAATTTGCTCCCTATGCAAATGTGATCCTGGTTTCAGGCGTTGTTTTCTAGGACGATTGAAAGCGTCATTCAATCCGTAGCTCTCTTTTGTAAAGGCAAAACTCTTTTTGTTGTACAATCTGTGCATTGCGAAAGGAGAACCTGATGCAAAAATGGGAATATCTTAGGATTGATGTTCACTATAAAGATCCAAAAGATCCGGGGGTGCAGTCTGTTTTTTCAAATTATGAGGAGACTCTTTCCAACGCCACATTTATTGACCTTCATAATTACCTCAATGACCTGGGCCGGCAAGGCTGGGAGATGGTGGTGGAACGAGCCTCCGGGGAACGACATCATGCTTTTTATTTCAAGCGCCCTCTTAAAAAGAAATCCATCGCAAAACTGAAAAAGAAAAAATCCGCCTGACGGGCGGTGTTCGAATCATTGTTCCGATGGAGGGTGCCTGGTGCACTGCTTCAAAGATAGGGAGCCTGGAAAATGTCAGAGACGATTTCTCGTGTACTTCTTCAACTGCTCATCACCGTCCTGATCGGACTGGTACTTTTCATCGTTGAGAATAGGGTCGTATCCAGGCGGTCAAAGGATGTGGGTTCAAAAGCGACTTCTACTGGAGACCTGAGTCGACTGGTGAACGGCCTGAACAAAACATCCCTTGAATTGGATAATATACTGGCACAGATCGTGGAGGTGGCCCAAAACCGTGCGAATGCAGCCACCCAGCTTCAGGCCGAAATGAAAAAGCTGGAAGAAGCGGAAGAAGAGTATTTGGTTCGGATCGAAATCCTTAAGAACGAGCCTCTCCGTGTGGTCAGCGATCTATTAAATGAATTGCAGCCCAACCAGATCCGAACGCCACGCCGCGATTTTATGCTCTTCCTGGCGGGTGTTCTTCTCAGTGCGATTGTCGCTGCCGTACTGAGTCTGTTGAGAGTAGGGAGCTAAGCAGGAAAATAAATTCGGAACACTCACTTCAAATTGAGCCTTCGAACTTTTGTACTGGTTGTGGGGACCGTAGCTCAAGCCTGCTATCCATCGTTAATAGTCATACCGAACCCTTGAGATCAGGCCTCCTGGATCATGAGTGAGCAGAAGAATATGATGGAACGGATCAACTCATTCCTCTCCGAACTGAAAACAGCCTTTAACCAGCAGGGCTGGATAGGCAAAATCCTTTTCCCGAGCTTGATTTTGCTTGTGTCTTGTTTGCTTTGTTCCATTTTGCTCGGCTTGTTTCAATGGGGTACGCGCAATTCCTCCAGCGCGGTACCAAGCCAGATTGTTTTACCGAGTGTAGGGATTGGGTCCACCCCGACCGCTTTGTTTAGCTTTGGCTCGGGCACGTTTACTCCATTCCCAACATTCCCTGCTCCCAGCGCCTTACCTACCCTGACGGGTCTACCCACAACGACTGCTACGTTTACGCAAACTCCACTTGTGGCAACAGGCACGCCGTTCCCTACCGTAACGTTCCCACTTCCGACCGCGACGATTGCCCTTCCTACTGTGACCGCCCAGAGTGGGGGTTCGGTTACGATCACCGCGCTCAATAAAGCGATGGAATATGTGGACCTTCAAAACCTCAGTAACGCACCTGTAGACCTGCGTGGCTGGAAGCTGGTCTCTGAGACAGGCAACCAATCCTGCAGGCTACGAGGAGTTTTGCAGCCGAACGAAGTCCTAAGAGTTTGGGCCCGCACAGGGGATCCTGGTTTTAGCTGTAAATTTCCCATCAATATTTGGAATGATAATCAATCAGACCCTGCCGTTTTATATAATTCGCAGGGGGAAGAAGTAAGTAAATTCCCCTAGCCTATGATAGGGATGAGCAGGAAAGCCTTGCCCTGCTTGTTTACCGTCAGATGTAAGTGCCCAATCATGATTACTCGCTCCACCCTTTGGTTTCTAGTCTCTCTGATTGCCAATGGTAAAACAAAAAACGGAGCCCCGCCCCTCTCCATCAGATTCCACCCAAATCGTTCCGCCATGCAAGTCGATGATACGTTTTACGAGAGACAGCCCAATCCCGGGCCCTTCCCCCAGCGGATTTAGTTTTTCGAATAAGTTGAAGATTCGTTTCTGATAGCGGGGGTCGATCCCCTGGCCATTATCTTTGACAAAAATAATTTGCTGTCCATCCTGTGTTCGAGTGCCAATCTCGATTACGGGATCCGGTCGGTCGGTCATATACATTGCAGCATTTTCGATCAGGTTTTCCAGCACTTCTTTCAACT
>DATFQC010000254.1:0-4845 GCA_035264425.1 Anaerolineales bacterium | reverse complement strand
TCCATTGAAGAGGATGGTCTTTATCACAACGGAGCTATCCACCATGATCTTGTTCCAGTGTGCCATAAATGCATACCTGTTTCGAGATGGAAATGCTGCCATTTGAATGGCATCTGGATCCAGTTGTTGCGCGAAGAAAATGGGAAGATCAGTTTCTATTGCATTACGGAGCTGAACAAGATTGGTCATAAGAATATCCGACAGAATTATACGACTGCGGCTGCTCATCGACATGGTCACAAACAAAATTGGCTTTTCCTTTGATGGAAAAGCCAATTTGGGTTAATACATGGGTTGTAAATATGAGGATCAGTGCACTACCTGCAAGACAATTTTGCCATAGGTATGCCTGGCATCGAGTATTTCGTGCGCCCTGCGGATTTCTCGAAGCGGGAGGAGGATAGAAACATATGGCTTTAGCTGACCACTATCCACCATTTTGGCGACTTCGGTCAGTGTGGGCCCAATGGGTGGAGCAGTCGCTATAAAACCTGCACGCACATTATGGGCTGCCGCAGTCTCTTCTGAAGGCGGCTGAATGGTTGAAAGCATGATACCACCCGGTTTCAATACCTTCCAGGAGCGTTCAAGAGTTTCCCCTCCCATTAAATCAAGGACAACATCCACATTCCTGATAACATCATCAAAGGCGGTGGTAGTGTAATTAATTACTTGATCTACTCCTATTTCTGGTAGAAAATCGATATTGACAGATGCGGTACCAATCACCTTTGCACCTCGCAATTTCGCCAGTTGTGTTGCAATATGACCAACGCCACCCGCTGCACCATGGATCAGCACTGTCTGGCCTGAGGAAAGGTTCGCCAATTCATAGAGTCCCTGCCAGGCGGTCAGAGTGACGTGAGGCAGAGCTGCACGGTGAATATGGTCAAGGGACTCAGGTGGACGCGCGACATCCGCGGCAAAGGCCAGGACATATTCAGCATTTGCGCCATCCCGAAACACACCAGCGCGGGTATAGACCGCATCGCCAGAGGATACATTTGTTACACCTTCGCCGACCTCCTCGATCACGCCTGAGACATCACTCCCAAGAGTAAGTGGGAGTGAATAATTAAACCAGGAGTGCATATATCCGTTCCGAACTGCAATATCAAAAGGATTGACGGAAGTGGCATGAACCCGGATCAATACTTCCCCGGGGCCAGGGGTTGGGCGATCTGTATCTTCATAAGAAAGAACCTCAGGACCGCCATAAGAATGAATTCGTACTGCTTTCATAGTTCTAATCCTCCATTGCAAAAAGAGTGAAATAAATTGATTGACTTATGCGTCGAATTGCATGTAATTTGCCTGGCAACAGTAACGAGCTTTGGTAACTATGCCTCCTCCATCTGGAAAGTTAGATATGGAATTACCAAGTGAATAATAACTAAATTAAGCGCTTATTATTATCCAATTATTCAGGTTTCACAACACTCTATTCAAGACAAAGATACGAACAAGATGTTACAGTGAGGACAGTCTACGCCATCGTGAGAGATGTTGGCTTGGAGGTGGAAAGGCGGTTAAGCAGGAAAAGTCCAAGAGCGCTGATCAGGCCGAGGAACAGACCTCCAAGCCAAATAGCATGAGGCGCGACGTTATCGTTCAGAAATCCGCCGAAAATGGGAGAGAGCGTTCGCGCTAATCCCCATCCGAGCCAGTACATGGACATGTAGCGGCCTCGCAAATCCGCGGGCGCACGATCTGCTACGTATTTGCTGGCAGTGGGAACAAGAGTGAGCTCGCCAAAGGTAAGGATCACCATGCTGAGCCAAAACCCCCAAAAGCTACTCATCAAAGCCACGCTCCCGGTGCCGAGCGCGTAGATCAGCATGGCAACACTGAGGACAGGAAGAGTAGGGTGTCTTCGTGTAATGCTGGTGACAAAATATTGCACAAAGACACACATGACCGCGTTTGTGGTGGGAATCCAGCCATACAAGGCCTCCGGAATTCCATAGTTGGTCTTGGCGTAGACCGGCATTAAGATCCAGAGCATGGTCGGCGCCATAAGCCCTATACTGGTCGTGGCAACAAAGGCCATATAATTTTTATCTTTGAACACACGTCGATAGCCTTCAGGTTGCAAAGGACTCTCTTCGATCAACTTAATTGCATCATTCGGTCTGGGTTTGAACGGCGCAATAATGCGCTTCAAGGAAATACTGGGGCTCAAGCGCACCCCAAGAGATGCCGACGAAAGCGTTTGTGTGTCAAGTGTTTCACGGGCCAGGAAGAAAAGGAGCAGGCTGTAAATGAGGAAACCAGTTCCAGCTGCATAAAAGGCAAGATTATAGGAGCGTGTGGCCAGAAATCCGCCCATGGCAGGACCCAGTGCAAACGCCGCGTTATTGGCAATTCGATTGATCGCGTACCCGTCTGTTCGTTTTTCAGGAGGGATCATATCGGCCAGCATCGCATCGGCGCCCACCTGATAAAGTGGATTTGATAAACCGATCATGATCATCAGACCGACACATTGTGGATACGTCTCCGCGCGCATCAACAGGAAATAAGCGAAGCCGTTGACGGTCAGGCTAAAGTTCATGACTACTTTGCGGCCGATTTTATCCGCCAGCGTGCCGGCTACAAACGAGGAGAGCAATCCAGTCCCAGCGTTGATGGAGATCAATGTTGCTACAGCGCTCAGCGGCATGTTGAGTTTTCCGCTGGCATAGATCAGCAGGAAAGGCCAGATCATGCTGCCCCCTGCCGTGCTAATGACAACGCCTGTGATCATCAGCCAATATTGAGGAGGATATTCCTTGTAGAGAAATTTGAGTTTGTTCAACATGCGATGATTTTTCTCACAAAAAATCGGAGCACAGCCTGTTGTTGTTATTAGCTGTGCCCCGATATTAAATCAGATGCTTGCTTTAAGTCTTAGTTTCGCCGGTTGCGATCACGATCGCCACCACGGTCACCACCGCGTCCACCTCGATCGCCTCCATTACGTCCCCCACCGGGCCGCCCGCCACCGGGTTTGCGCTGATCTTTTTCGCGCGCCTCTTGCGCAGTCCACCCCTCGAGCACAGCCTGACGGGAAAGCCGGATCTTGCCCTGTGGATCAATGTCAGTCACCATAACGGTGATCTCATCACCCATGCTCACGACATCTTCCACTTTGTTGACGCGTTCCGTATCCAGTTGCGAGATGTGGACAAGTCCATCGACACCCGGCAGGATTTCGACGAAGGCGCCAAAATCTGCGATGCGTACCACTTTGCCAGTGTAAATGTTTCCAATGATTGCGCTTTCACCCAGCGACTCGACACGTTCCTGTGCGATCTTCGCACCAACGCCATCGGTCGAGGCGATGTACACCGTACCATCTTCTTCGATATCGATCTTTGTGCCGGTCTCTTCCTGCAGCGAGCGGATATTCTTTCCACCCGGCCCGATCAACGCGCCGATCTTATCCACGGGGATTTTCACGGTGATGATTCGCGGCGCGTGCGGTTTCAATTCTGTGCGAGATTCGGGCAGAACCTCCAGCATCTTTCCCATGATAAACATGCGCGCAGTATGCGCCTGTTCAAGCGCTTCCTTCATCATTTGTGCGCTCAATCCAGAGATCTTGATATCCATTTGCAAAGCGGTAATCCCTGCTGCTGTGCCCGCAACTTTGAAATCCATGTCACCCAAATGATCTTCAGCACCCTGAATATCAGTCAAAATTTGATAACGTCCTGAATCATCTGTGACGAGTCCCATCGCTACCCCGGAAACAGGGGCTTTGATCGGAACGCCAGCATCCATCAAAGCGAGCGTTGAGCCGCAGACTGATCCCATGGAAGTAGAACCGTTTGATGCCAGCGCTTCAGAGACCACGCGGATGGTATACGGGAAGGATTCCTCAGCAGGAATGACGGGCTCCAGAGCGCGCTCGGCCAGGGCACCATGCCCGACCTCACGCCGGCTCTGCCCACGAAGGGGCTTGACCTCACCGGTAGAATAGGGCGGGAAGTTGTAATGATGCATATAGCGCTTGGTCTCGGTGGGGCTGAGGGTATCTAGCTCCTGCGATTCGCCTAAAGTGCCCAGAGTCGCAAAGGACAGGATCTGAGTCTCCCCGCGGGTAAACAGACCTGATCCGTGAGCGCGTGGTGAAACACCTACCTCGCACCAAATCGGGCGGATATCTGTTGGGGTACGACCATCGGGGCGCTTGCCTATACTTAAGATGCGCTCGCGCACGATGGACTGCTCTGCCAGATCGAAAGCCTCTCGGACAGAAGCAACTGAAGGGAAGTCCGATGGATTAGCTGCCTCAGGAACCAAGCTCATTTCAGCCGCGACCAGTTCCTTAAGTTCACTCATCCCGCTATAGAATTCATTTTTGCTCAATGGTTTATCGAGCATCTCAGTCATTGATCCACTGACACGAGCAAAAACTTTCTTCTGTAAATCTGTATCGGGAATTGCGAGATTAACTTCGCGTTTTGGCTTGCCAACGTCGCCTTGCATTTGGATTTGAAGGTCGATCAAGGGCTGAATGGACCTGTGACCCAGCTCAAGTGCCTGGACCATTACATCTTCGGGGATTTCATTCGCGCCACATTCAACCATGAGAATGGCATCGCGCGTCCCGGCAATCCGCAGGTCCAAGTCTGAAGCGTCAATCTCTGCAAAAGTCGGATTGACTACAAATTCCCCGTTCACACGCCCGATGCGCACGGCGCCCACGGGGCCCCCCCACGGGATATCTGAGATCATAATCGCAGCGGAGGCAGCATTGATGGCCAAAACATCAAGTGGATTGATGCCGTCTGCAGAAAGCGAGAACATGATCACCTGCACTTCATTGCGCATGCCATGTTGAAACAATGGGCGCAATGG
>DATFQC010000253.1:0-5531 GCA_035264425.1 Anaerolineales bacterium | reverse complement strand
TGCTTTCGCCTGCATTTTATTGATCACCTTGACTGCTTCCGCGCTGCAGTTGTATCCTGTCTTCGAGCGGATGATTCTGTTCCTGATTCCGATCGGTTTAATTTTGATCGGCAAGGTAGTCCAAGCGTTGTATCAAAAAGTGCAGAGATTCCAGTTCCTGGGCGCAATATCCGTTTTGTTGCTTGCAGATTTGCTGATTTATGGACCTCTAAGTGCATCGGCTGCTAATTTTGTAGCCCCGAAATATTTTGAGCATATCCGTCCGACAATGGAAATCCTGCAAAATTCATGGAAGGACGGCGATGTGCTGTATGTCTCGAATGGCGTGTTGCCCGCCTTTCGCTTCTACGCACCGTTCTATGGATTGGAAAATATTCCTTACGAATTCGGGAAACGTGAGGATTATAAAAATACACAGAATTTCCTAGGCCAGCTTGACTCATTCAAGGGACAGCCGCGTGTGTGGATCTTGCTCTCTCATGTGTATGAAAAAGCGGATTTCAACGAAAAAGATTCTATTTTGAATTATCTAGATCGAATTGGGAAAAAGAAACGTGAGTTCCGTGTGCCGGGGACGTCGGTGTTTTTGTATTTGTATGATTTGAAAAAATAGCTTCAAGTGATTTTAAGAATAGTATAGAAAATCTAATATTCCTACTTTATAAGCCTCGCAAACAACAAGCCTGCCAGCAATGCCATGAGCGCACCGAAGAAGAATGGAGCGCTGGGGCCGAACCCCGCCCATGGGCCGAGGCCCTGCCATAATAAACCTGCGATCAATGAGGCGGGTAACACCGTAATACCGATCGCGGCATTATAGAGTCCATAGGCGCCACCACGTTGCGCTGGAGGCACAAGGTCCGCCACGAGGGCGCGCGCTGCGCCTTCGGTGGCAGCGTAATACAGCCCATAGAGCGCGAACAACGCCCAGATCTGCCAGCCGCTCCGCGAGAAAGCAAATCCCAGATACACTAATCCATATGCCAGCCAGCCGATTAACATCAGCCGGCGTCGTCCTACACTATCTGACCAGGCACCCAGCGGACCTGCGAACACCGTATAGATGGCGTTGAACGTCAGGGACATGCCCATCACCTGCAGGATGCTTAAGCCGCGTTCCTGTCCGCGTAATAAGATAAACGCATCCGATGAATTCCCAAGTGTGAACAAGACGAGGACAAATAAGAAGTACCGGAAGCGCGGATCCATATCTTTGAGTGACAGGCGCTTTAGTTCCACGCCTGCATCTGTTCCCGTTACCTCAGCCGCGCCCAACGCCAGCACTAAGACTCCCAACACCCCGGGGATGATGCTGACCAGTACAATTACTTTGAATGTATCCAGCGAGAGGAGGGATGCCTGGGCTTGAGTCCGCCAGACGATAAAGGTCGCGATGCCAATCCCGAGAAACGCGCCGAGCGTATCGGCTGCGCGGTGGAGACCGAAGGCGAGTCCGCGTTGTTTGTCGTCGATCGAGTCCGCGATCAAGGCGTCACGCGGTGCCGTGCGAATCCCTTTCCCGATCCGGTCCGCCACCCGGACTCCCAGCACCCAGCCCCAGGCGCTGGCAAAATACAAAAGCGGTTTGGTCAAGGCCGAGAGAGCATACCCAGCGACGGCAAACGGTTTGCGTTTGCCAAAGCGGTCTGACAGCGCGCCGAAATAGATCTTCAATAGACTGGCAGTCGTCTCGGCAACTCCCTCGATCAAGCCGATGACCGCCGTCCGCACACCGAGGATATTTGCAAGAAAAAATGGAATGAGATTAAGCAGCATCTCTGAAGAGATGTCGTTCAGGAGTGACGTCGCGGACATCACCCAGACATTGCGCGGCAAACGTCTCAGGTTCTTTTGCATACCACCTCATACAAAAGTTAAGATGGCAGTTTTACTGCATCTCCTATAAAACAAACGGCAGTGCAATTGCGCAGCATCCTGTAGGACTACCGTTTTATCTCCTTCAATATTATTCATCACCTTCGTCGGTGATTGCCCCCGGCTGTTCGACTTTCAATACCTCCCCATGTACGTTGATGATAATTTTGAAGCCCATCATTCCAAGGTAAGCGCGCATATCCTCAGGCAGACCCGCTTGCAGGAGCTGATCGAACTGCTTATCCATATTTTTTAATTGCTGCTGGATCGCAGCCACGGTGAAGACATCATCCTGTCCGAGCATTTTGGCAGCCTGTTCCGAAAGGAGGTCTTCACTGCCTTTCATCATTTCAGCCATTTGATCCAGCACCTGTCGGTCGACCTGTGCCGATGGGATATGACGGCGGAAGCCGGCATCATCGACTACATAGCAGGGCTCATCACCGACCATGGCTGATTCAGCCGCGTGACCCGATTCATCGACCACCAGCCCGGCAAAAAGAGGTTGTTTCGTCATTGTGTGGTTACTCTTTGTTCTGTTTGCCTTCGATGGCCGCCAGCAGAATTCCTGCGGCGATCCCGACGCGGCGATCCAGTTGATGTGAAATATCCATGCTGAAATCCAGGTTCAATTCATAGCGGAAAAGATGAAAGTTCTGCTTCAGGTCAGCAACCCGCGTCCCACCCACCGTCAGGTCATAATTTTGAGGCAGCCATGAGCCAAGGACAAAGCGGCGCAGCAGAGCCAAACCAATACTATCTTCAAATAAATTCCCGATCCTGTTATCGTTTGCATCCAGCACTTCCCACTCATCGCGCAGCAATGAGCGCAGACCCTTCCGTCGCAGCACGCCGACCTTTTGATTCAGTGCAGTATCCACCACATCATAGGCGGCAGAGAAGTCCAAAATCTGTCGAGCCTTGATACTCAACACCTCCTGCGACTTGTTTTCATCGGAATACACACGAATATCCTCGCGCAGGCGGAACATCTTTTGTTCGCTGAACAGCACGAGGTTGCCCATCGGGTCATAAACCCGGAACTTGCCGGTCAGCGCGATTGCCTGGCGCTTTAATAAATAATGCGGAAATTGAAAAATCGGATTCACGAATTCTCCTTAACCTTGCGAAGCTTTTGGGACAACCTTTGCAAGGATCAAAATTAAAAGATCTGGACTTTTGTTCCCTGTCCCGGCAAATGGAGATAATTTGTATCAGGCGGGACGTTGGGTTTGGTCCAGCGATAAATGAATTTAGCGGCCTCGGAGGGCAGGTTCACACAGCCGTGACTACGCGGACGTCCATAATCGTTATGCCACCAGGTGCCATGGAAAGCATTGCCCGCGCCGGTAAAGAAGGAACACCACGGCACACCGGGCAAGCTATATACAGTCTCCTCTTCAATCGCGTCGCCTTCATTCGTCATGTGGACAGAGGGTCCTTTGTGATAGGTGAGGAATTCCCCTTTGGGTGTGTCCGTGCCTCGCACTCCGCTCGAACAGCGCTGCGAAAAGACCAGCTTCTCTCCCTCAAAGGCTGTAACGAGTTGTGTAGTGAGATCGACGACGATGTGCTTCTCTTCGTCCGGCACATCCGGTGAAAGAGTGGTCAGCTCATCGTTGGGGACAAGCCGCATATCGTGGGCGGAAACGTAACGACTTTCCTTGAGATAGAAATCGTAAATCTCATACCAGATACTTTTCTCATCGCGTTGAACGATAACCCGTTTCACCCAGTGGGTTGAGCCATAGAAGATACGATAACCGCGGTCGGCATATACATACGGATCTCTCTTCGTATCTGTGAACGGGACCGTGATCTCTCCCACCCGGCCCTTTTCGGGGATGTTAAAGATTGGCTTTTGATAATTTGTTTCCACCGGCTGGACCCAACCCGAATAGGTATAGCCCTGATCGACCTGATACCATGCGGTATTGAATGGGTTCCCTTGCTCACCATTCTCATCGATTGCAATAACGTCCACAACCGAGTCTGCACCAAAGTTATGAATCTGATTCGCTCTGAATGTTGGGGCATCATAAAGAGGTGTCCCGCTAAATGTTACGCGTCCTTGCTTGAGCGCTGGTTCTGCCAGAGCGTGGTCCAGGCGCAGATCCTTTAGTGCAAAGGCAAGTGAGCCTGCGCTGGCTAGCTTGAGAAACTCACGACGTGAGATTTGGGGATTGAGCATGAGATAAGTTTACCCGCAAAGAAGGTGTACACACGGTAGCTATTACTTATTTCTTATACTCTGATTCTGATGAAAATGTTCCAATGCTACGAGCTTTGGCCACCGGGGACGGCGGCCAGATCAGGGAATCATCTTATACTTTAATCTCTACCTGAGTCCCTACATATCCATACGCCAGCGGTTTCTCCGGGGGCACGGTCGGTCTCGTCCAGCGGAAGAGCCATTTGGCAGCCTGAGGCGCCAGGTTGATACAGCCATGGCTGTGCGGGTGACCGAAATCGTTGTGCCAGTAGGTGCCATGAAAAGAAATTCCGCCTTCGGTAATGTACAGCACCCACGGAACACCGGGCAGATCAAAGCCGTTGGAGGCGATATCCCCAGCGGCCATATGTCGAGTGGAGCGTTTGTGATAGGTAATGAAATTTCCGACAGGGGTGGTGTATTTCCCGCTGAGACGTTTGCCACCACTCGAGACGCGTGTCGCAAAAACAATTTGCGTGTTTTCATAAGCCAGCAGCAACTGATCGTCCAATCGCACTTCGAGGCGTTTGTTCTCGTCCGGAACATTTGGAGATAAGGGAGTTAGTTCTTCGGTTGAAAGGAGTCGAATGTGACTTGCGGGGACGTAATAATACTGCTCGAATTTATCATCCAGCAGGCGATACCAGATGCTTCCCTCTGCGGCCTTGACGGCGCTGGTCACCCAGTGAACAGTCTCATAATACAAGCGATATTTGAAATCGGCATTCGGGTCTGCTTCGGTGTAGGCATCTGTATACGGAACGCTGACTTCGCCCAGCGCGCCTCTGGTCGGGATTTGCTGGGGCTGATTGAGAATGGTCCGGACCGGCTGGATGCCTCCCGAATAAGCGTAGCCGCCCTCATCCAATTGATACCAGACGCGGTTATAAGCTGCTTCATCGTCGCCAATGGTCGTGTTTGTAATCGGAATGACCAGATCATGCCAGTAGAGTTTGGCGCGTTTCGCCTTGGAATTGGGTTCATCGAATGTCCAAACTGTTCGATCAATGATGCGACCCTGCAGACTGGCAAAATCATCCTGTTGAGGAAGATGGGGTGAGAGGTCTGGTAAAAATATCCCCATGAAGCCGTACCCACTCAGCTTTAGAAAATCTCTTCGTGAAAGAACGGCTTTGCTCATACTAACAAGTTTTAGGTGACAGTCACTTTCCTATAGCACTTCAAATAAGAAATGCTGAAAAACAAGTGACTGTCACCTTTTCATTAATAATGCACATTCACTAACGTGCCAACCGATGCCCAGTTAAATAACCAGCCGGCATCATCAGTCTGAAGATTCACACAGCCATGACTCATCGGTGTTCCAAAATTATGATGCCAGTAAGTTCCGTGCAGTCCATAGCCTTTATAGAAATACATGATATAAGGCACATCCGGGAGGAAATATCCTGGTCCATGCATGTTGCCGGAACGGATTTTGACA
>DATFQC010000252.1:0-3123 GCA_035264425.1 Anaerolineales bacterium | reverse complement strand
GAATTTCATAATAGCCTGCAAAACCGCGGAAGTGGTCAAGCCTCACTACATCCACAAAATTTAGGACAGAACGAAAACGCTCCAGCCACCAGGCATAACCAGACTTTTTATGTACATCCCAGTGGTAGAGCGGATTGCCCCATAGTTGTCCTGTCGCTGAAAAATAATCAGGGGGTACACCTGCCACCACCGTTGGCAGACTATCTTCGCCTAAAAAAAACAGCTCAGGATGCGCCCATGCATCTGCACTATCGTAGGCGATGAAGATCGGAATATCCCCAATAATTTTGATACCCTTTTCCCTGGCATAGGCGTGCAACTTGTTCCACTGTCGAAAGAATAGGAATTGATAAAACGAATACCGCAGAATCTTTTCCACGTGATCTTCACGCGCTTTCTTCAATGCAGATTCGTTACGCTTACGAAGAGTTTCGTCCCACCCATTCCAGGCACCGCCACCGTTCGCTTCTTTCAGCGACATAAAGAGAGCATAATCTTCCAGCCAGTCAGAATTT
Organism: Anaerolineales bacterium; assembly: GCA_035264425.1. Classification (GTDB taxonomy): domain Bacteria; phylum Chloroflexota; class Anaerolineae; order Anaerolineales; family Villigracilaceae; genus Defluviilinea. Next base: position 2,608 of record DATFQC010000252.1, on the reverse strand, counting down.
TCCTGACGAAACGTGTTGAACTCATTATGAAGGTCTTCCGTAGCAGAAGTGTAATGGGCAAACGCTTTTTGTAAAAGATCAAGCTTCCATGGAATGAGCTGCCCAAAGTCTACGCGGGACGCATTAAAATCTGGCATCTCGGCCAGATCAGCTTGAGTCACCAATCCATCTTCAAGCAGCGCCTCAAAGCTAATCAGATAGGGGTTCCCCGCGAAGGCAGAAAAACATTGATAAGGGGAATCGCCGTAACCGGTGGGTCCGAGCGGAAGCACCTGCCAGAGTGTACAGCCTGTGGAGGCCAGCCAATCTACAAACCGATACGCCTGCGGACCAAGATCGCCAATCCCGTACGGACCGGGCAAACTCGAAGGGTGAAGAAGGACTCCACCCGAGCGATCAAACTTCATTGGCTTGTCTCCGTGTTTGAATAAATTCTCCGGCGCGAATCACCGATTCGGTGTAGTCTGATTCAATCACATCCGTACCAATTTGCGCTTCCGGCTCCACAACATAACCCGCAGGAACGGTGCAGTTCTTGCCCACCAGCGCCACTCGAATATTTGCATCTGCAATTCCGCCGCCCACGCGAGCGTTCTCACCGATATGGCAACGTCGATCAATAACGGCCCGCTCGATGACCGCGCCGCTCTCGATCACGCTATCCGTCAAGATAATCGACTCGCGCACCACGGCGCCTGGACGAATCACCACACCGGGCGAAAGGACACTGCTTTCCACGCGGGCATCCGTCCCAATGTAACACCCATCGCAGACCATGCTGGCATATACATGAGCCGAGGCCGGCAAGCGGGCCGGGGGTCGTTCCTCGGTGCGAGTGTGAATGATCCAATCGCGGTTATACAGTTTAAGCTTCGGCGTTGGCGACAGCATATCCATGTGAGCCTGCCAGTAGGATTGAAATGTCCCCACATCCATCCAATAGCCTGTGTAGGGAAAAGCAAATACACGCGCCTTAGAGTTAACCAGGTTGGGAATAATATTTTTTCCGAAGTCGTGAGAGGACTCTGGGTTTAAGCGGTCCTCCCAGAGAATCCTGTCAAGGAGTTCCCGGTTGAACAGGTAGACTCCCATGTTCGCGAGAGTAGAGGGAGGATTTTCCGGTTTCTCAAGGAAAGATGTGACCCTATATTTTTTATCGGTGGCTAGAATGCCAAAGCGGGAGGCCTGTTCGATGGGGACACTGATGGTGCCGATGGTCAGGTCTGCCCGTTGATCCAGGTGAAAGGAGATCATTGGTTCATAATCCATGGTGTAAATATGATCGCCAGAGAGAATTAACACCAGATCAGGGGAATCCTTCTTAATAAAACTAAAGTTTTGCTGCACAGCATCTGCGGTTCCAGCAAACCAATCTGAGTCATTGCGCGCTTTGTAGGGAGTGAGGATTTTGACTCCACCCGTGAAGTCACGGTTCAAATCCCAGGGGGCACCGGAGCCGATATGCTCGATCAGGGATTGAGGACGGTACTGCGCCAGCACCATCAGATCGAAGATGCCGGAGTTCACGCAATTCGATAAGGGGAAATCAATGATGCGATACTTGCCCGCAAACGGAACTGCCGGTTTGGCGCGCTTGGCGGTAAGGACGCCCAAACGTGAACCTTCTCCGCCAGCAAGAATGACTGCTCGTATTTTCATAATTCACCTCATCCCTCGCGGAGTCCAACACCATTTGTCGTACGAAGTGGAATGGTTGTTTCATTCATCAGTTTCTTGTATAAATCAAGGTACTTCCTGGCGGAATTTGACCACGAGAAATCCTGGGCCATGCCAGCTTTCTGAAGTTTGAGCCATCGTGCGTGATCGGGATATACACTCAATGCCCGGCGCAGAGTGTCATTGAAAGACTTTACCTTTTTATCGACAAAGACAAAACCTGTTTCGCTATCTGTAACCGTATCATGCAATCCGCCAACCGCGCGGACCAGGGGGACACTTCCATAGCGCATGGCAATCATCTGCGAGAGTCCGCACGGCTCATAACGGGAGGGCATGAGGAAAATATCAGAACCGCCATAAATTTGGCGCGCCAATTTTGCATCGTAACGCGTTTCCACGCAAACGCGGCCAGGCAGATCTGCCTGAAGTTTCTTTGCCAGTGATTCGAGCTTCGGATCACCTGCCCCCAATACAACCAATTGCCAATCCTGTTTTGCCATCATTTTCAAGCCTTTGAGGGCAATGTCAATCCCTTTGGCTTGATCCATGCGCGTGACCATGCCCAGCAACGGTACATCAGGGTTAATAGGCAGCCCAACCCGCTCCTGCAAAGCGGCTTTGTTACGCGGTCGGAGGTCCAGACTCTCTGCGTTGAAATTTGCCGCAAGCGTGTGATCCGTTTGCGGATCGAAGGAGGTGGTGTCCAGTCCATTCAAAATCCCGCGCAGGGTATCACTGCGATTCCTGAAAAAATCCTGCAAGCCAGATCCGAACTCTTCATGCAAAATTTCATCTGCATACGTGGGTGAGACCGCCACCATGCAATCCGAGGCCCATAATCCAAGCGGCATGGGCATCACCCGCGCCCAATCGGGTAAATCGGTGTTGGCAAGAGGCAATCCATAGGCCTCCAGGATGTCACTTACAT
>DATFQC010000251.1:0-4099 GCA_035264425.1 Anaerolineales bacterium | reverse complement strand
CAAACGCATCCGCCATGCGCACAGCAGCAATATACATTTTGATCTGTTCAAGAATTTGATTATTTGTAAGTTCAGTAGCCTCATCACTTCCAACCAGAAAAGTCATGCCTTTTTCGCCAAGCCAGGTCCGAATATCCTGCGCCTCCGCGTCTGAAACGAGGCGCATTTCAGCCAGCAAAGCAGACTGGCTCAAGCGTTCCTTATAAATGCCACAGGGGTTCAACAATTCATCATCGATGATGGCGTTATACATACCCATGCTGCCTTCATCAAAGACTCCAAAAATGGCTTTATCATTTTTTAGTTGCTTGGCCAAGGCAACCCCCAATTGGGATTCCTCTTTTGGCAGCCGCGCCAGATCAAGATCCCGAACGTGACTTGTATCGTGCGTGATCGCGCCTTTCTGCAACCATTCACGGATCCCTTTGAGAAAGAATACATCCTGGAAGTCCTCGCTCCAGATCGTGCTGTAGTTGACACCCATTTTGGTGAGCGATCCATTTAAATTAAGTAGTCCAACCAACCCGGGCCATTGTCCGCTCCAGTTGGCGATAGTCAAGATTGGACCGCGGTGATCTCTCAAACCGGCCAGCACATGATAACTATATTGCCAAACTGCGACGGCTACGATCAGCGGAGCCTCTGATGGGATCGATTTGAATACATCCATACCCATGCGCTGATTCCAGATAAATCCGTGTTTCAGCGTCTCATCATAGGGATGGGCCCGTCTCACACTAACTCTCTCAGCGGCAAACGCTGCAATGATTTGTCGTTCCATATCTGCCTGTGCGGGCCAGCACGTTTGATTGGCTGACAGACGCAAATCTCCGCTAGCCACAAGAAACACCTCATTAGAACGAAGGGTAGGCGGCAATACAATCTGAGGGATTTGGTAAGTGGTCATGACTTGTTTCCTTTTCAGCTCCTAAACGACTTTGTCAGTTTTCCTATTATAGCGGCCTTATCTCCTGAATGCTTACTATGTGCGAAAGCCACTTATTCCGATGAATTTTCTCCTAATCTATTGACAAATCAAACTCCCAGTAGTACAGTATACCGTATTACAGAATTCCATCATACAAATAAAAGAAAACCGAACGAATTGCAGGTTTTTACAAGGAATACTATGCCAGACGATCGGACAAACGATAATCCAATGCTTGAATCAGCCGCGATTGAACCCCTGGAGCGTGAACAACGTCTCTATGAACGTGTGGTTGAAAAAGTATTGGAACTTATTTCGTCCGGGGCATGGAAACCTGGATATCGTTTGCCGCCTGAGCGCGAGCTTTCCGAAGCATTTGGAGTGAGTCGAACCGTGGTACGTGAGGCAGTCAAAGCCTTGGAAGCGCGCGGTGTACTCGAGTCGGCAACGGGTAGTGGGGTCTCGGTTCGACGGGCTGACTTCAACATGGTATCGCGCTCCCTGCAAACCTACATGCAACTCTCTAACCAGGTGGATTTCGAGATCCGTCTTAACGAAGTACGGCGGGTGCTGGAAGTTGAAATGGTTGCACTGGCAGCCGCTCGGATTACTCCAGAACAGTTGACTCAACTCCGCCAGATCTGCCAGCAAATGCGGACGGGTGGAAATACAGCCAAACAAATGGCTGAATTGGATTTTCGTCTGCATGTCACGCTGGCCGAAGCCACCCAGAATGAATTGTTCAAGGTATTACTGGCCCCGCTGATTAACCAGTTGCGCGACCAAATTATTTTGACCTGGGAGGATTTTCCGCGTCCTGTAGACCTGGTCTTTGATCAACATGAAACCATTGTCAATGCCGTTGAGAAGGGCGACGCTGACGCTGCACGCCAGGCCATGCTAAAGCATTTGATATTCTCCCGCGAGGTTTTGGAGGATATATCAAAGTCACATAAGGATGGAAATTCATGAAAAGCGATTCGTCCGGGTTGCAAGTCGCGATTGTCACTGGCGCCGGCCAGGGCATTGGCAGGGCGATTGCCTGTCGACTGGCTCGAGATGGTTTCGCAATTGCCATTATAGATATTAATGCGGATGCCTTGAATGAAGTTAAGAAGGAAATCGAAAGTTTGGGGGCACAGGCATTGGCCTTAAGGGCAGACCTGACCAAGCTGGATGAAATTCAAAAAGTAATTAGTCTTGCTGCGGACTGGGGACAAATAACCGTGCTTGTAAACAATGCCGGTCGTGTTCTTATCACTCCATTCCTCGAAATTACAGGCGATGAGTGGGACGCTATTATGAACCTGGATCTTAAGGCTGTGTTCTTTGCGATGCAATTTGCCGTTAGATACATGAGCGATGGAGGGCGAATTGTTAACCTGTCTTCGATATCCGGCCGTTCCGGTCGGGCAGATCAGGCACATTATGCTGCTGCCAAATGTGCAGTGATGAGTCTAACGCAATCGGCGGCGCTTTCCTTTGCCTCAAAAAATATTACCGTTAACGCAGTTTGTCCAGGTGTCGTTGATACACCTATGACTAGAGATATTCACGAAGTTCGGGCGAGTGTTCTTGGCATCACACCCGAGGAATCCCTGGCTCGCATGATTGCCAAAATCCCGCTCGGTCGTCTTGAGAATACGGAAGATGTGGCCGGAGCCGTTTCCTTCTTATGCTCACCGGATGCAGCCTATATTACGGGCCAATCGCTGAATGTGTGCGGCGGAATGGAAATGAATTGATCTCTGTGCCGCACGTTGCCGACCTCAACACTGGAGAATGGCAGGAACATACGCGCTTTCCTGGCATCTTGATGAAGGGTTTGCTTACATCAGAGGACAATCCTTTGGCTTCTGTAAACGTAATACAAGTACCGTCCGGTGGCAGGATAGGTCGTCACCGCCATGCGGAGCAACTAGAAACAGTCTGGGTCATTAGAGGGAATGCGATCCTGACATTAGATCAGACGGAGGTCTCTATCAAAGATGGACAAATAATCGCCATACCGATCGGGCTTGAACATGCTTTGCGAAATGAAGACCAGTCTTTGGTGGAACTGCTGACTTTCTTTACCCCACCACTCTCATAAAACAAAAAGCGGCACATACCCATGCTATAAGCCAAGTTATAAGAGAACTTGACGAAAAGCAACTTTACAAGGCATAGTTTTAACTTCTTGCCATAAATACCAGCCCGCTGCACGCAGGTAAGCATTTCGATACAGGAAAGGATCCGACCTATGACATGATGGCATGTACCGCTTAATTCCAATTGTAAACTATTTCAGCTGCAACAAACTTAATTATGTTACTTGGAAGGAAGGAGATAGTGTCATGAACAGCAAACAAAAGCTTATCAAGCTGTTGAGTCTAATAATCATCTTCGGCGTGCTGATTACAGCCTGCGGTGCTCCCGCTGCTACTCAGGCCCCCGCCGCAACGCAAGCTCCTGCTGCCACAGAGGCTCCCGCAACAGAAGCGCCCGCTGCCACTGAAGCGCCTGCTACAGAAGCAACCGGTAAGATGTTCGATGGGGTTACCATAGATATTCTCACGTTTGTGGGTCCCCAGGTCGCGGAGCCACTCCAGCGACGCGGACCGGATTTCACAGCTCTGACCGGCGCAAAGGTCAATATTATTACCGTACCGAATAGCGAGTTATATCAAAAGATTCTAACGGATGCGACCTCCGGAACAAATGCCTATGATGGTTATCTATTTGCACCCGCCTGGATCGTGGACTTTGCTCCGGCCGGTTTAATTGAAGACCTCACACCCTATGTGGAAAAAGATAAAGACCTGCAATGGGATGACGTCGCGCCGTTCTTCCGCGATTTCAATTCCTACAACGGCAAAGTATATAGCATTCCGCTGGATGGCGATATGCACATGGTTTACTATCGCATCGACTCACTGGCCGACGCGGGACTGGAACCGCCCAAGACCTGGGATGATTATCTAGCGGTCGCGAAAGCACTTAACGGGAAAGACCTTAATGGAGACGGCGAAGCTGATTATGGATCCTGTATCTCCAAGGCTCCCGCACAGCAATCCTATTGGTGGATTTGGTCAATTGCTGCACCTTACATTCAAAGCCAGGGAAGCAGCCAGGGACCGTTCTTCAATACCCAGGACATGACTCCACTCGTCAACAATGATGCCTTCAAAC
>DATFQC010000250.1:0-2329 GCA_035264425.1 Anaerolineales bacterium | reverse complement strand
ATAATACCTGTTGGCACCTCGCCGAAGGCGGCCGCTATAAAGAACATTACATCGACCAAGGAGGCCTGTGCCAGGCTCAAGCCCCGATGTTGCGTTAGAAAAATCACCCACATCGCCCCGAGCAACCCGAAGCCAAATCCCTTGAGCGCCGTGTATACAAAGTAACGTGGTATGTTGGAGGCAAACTGGCGATTGAGGCGATCTTGTGAAGTATTCAACTTCATCACTTTATGATATGAAACCGGAGATGTGTTCTGCCGCCAGGAAGCTCCATCACTTTGATTCTTTCCAGTTGGACCTGTTGCTCCTCGATCTCTTCAAACGCTCGTAGACCACCGCCAAGTAACACTGGCATGATGTCAACATGCAATTCATCGGCAAGCCTTGCTTTAAGGCATTGCATTGCAGTGCTTGTAGCACCGATAATGTTAACTTCCCTGTCACCTGCAGCCGCTTTGGCTTGCGTAATAGCGCTTTCCATCCCATTCGTCACAAAGGTAAAGGTTAGATCCCCTGTCTCTTTTGGGTGTTTCTTGGGAGGCTCATGCGTGAGCACAAAGATCGGTACCTGATACTCATAATTACCTGCAAACCAGTCAGGGTCTTCGGACATGGCAAAGGAATGTCGTCCCATGACGACCGCGCCAGTATTACGGATGGATTCTTTGCCTGGTTCGGTTTCTCGCCAATCAGCAAGGTCGGGATATAGCGCTTCTACACTGCCGTTTCGATCATTGATAAAACCATCCAATGACATTGTCATCCCTAAAACGACTTTTCCCATAAGAATCCCTTATCCTTTCTCAGGTGCGTAGTAAAGCAGGACATTTCCAGATTTGAACACCTTGGCTTCCAAAAGTTTCAGCTCGATCTTATCCTTGATCCCTTTTAATAAAGGCGTACCCTGCCCCAGGAAAACGGGATTGACAATAATCCGATATTCGTCAATCAAGCCATTTTCTGCCAGAGTAACTGCCAAATCTGAGCTGCCGAAAATGGCAATGTCTTTTCCAGACTGCTCTTTTAATTTCAAGACTTCTGCCGCAACATTTTCTTTGACTACTCTAGAGTTGTTCCATTCCGCTTGATCAAGTGTTTTGGAAAAGACGATTTTCGGCAGGCTATTCATCAATCCGGCAACGATGGGATCGTCTTTTATCGCAGACTCGGTGGGCCAGTAACTTGCCATCATCTGATATGTTACTCGTCCAAATAAGAGCGTCCCAGTTTCATTGAGTTGATTAATGGCAAACTCATTGAACTCATCATCTGTATGATGCCAATTGATATCCCGATCCGGTCCTTCGAAGAAACCGTCGAGCGTGGTCATATTAAATAAAAACACTTTTCTCATCTGACTCTCTCTTTCCTATTAATTCGATAATTTGATTAGGAGCCGTGCATCACGCGGGCAATGACCGGCTCACGGATCCCTTTTAGCTCCAGGCTGCGTGCTTCCAATTCAGTCCCATCGATCTTCGCTTTCTTGAGAGCCTGTTCACTGACGATAATCTCACTAGCTGCAGCTTTCGACGCCAGACGAGCCGCCAAATTGACCTCGTCGCCAATGGCAGAGATTTCGGTCAGCCCATCCGCCGTTCCCATCGCGCCGAAATAAGCCACGCCTGCATGGACGCCGACCCCAATCGGGATATTCTGACGCTCCATGGCCTTTTGGAGATTTTGGGCCACCTTAATGGTTCGACGTACATAATCGGGACCAGCAAACCCGGCTCCCCAAAAGGCGGCAACCGAATCCCCCGCCAATTTTTCCACCAGCCCATCTTCATCGATAATAATTTTTGTCGCAGCTGTATAAAACCGGTTGATTAACTGGCTAAACTCTGTGGGGCTCATGGTTTCGGAAAGCGCGGTGGAGCCGCGCACATCCGCAAAAAGCATAGACATCTCGACTTCAGCTCCCCCGGGAAATTCCTGTGAGGCGATTTCACATAAGTTGCAGTAGCGAGGATTCAAGGCAGACCGTCGTTTGCCAAACAACACGCGCACAACCATCCCACCAATTCCCTGAAACGGGGCGTTGCAAAATTTGCAGCGCGGGTCGCGGGGCATGACTCGCAGAATGTGTCGCAAGCGTTTGTCAACTGCAAACGCATTGGTGGAAAACCAGAACCACCAGACATTGCCGACATCCACAGGATTCTTATTGTCCATATTCAAACGCCGATCTTCATCCTTCATAACGTTACCGGTATGCGATGGTCTGGCCTATTCACAGGATCAAGGACCCAGTGTTCCGACACAACCGCTCGATAGAGTCGATAAAGAGTAGGTGCTTGCACATCTTCTCGTTTCCATTCATGGCCAC
>DATFQC010000249.1:0-2284 GCA_035264425.1 Anaerolineales bacterium | reverse complement strand
CGTCATTTTACGAATAATAAAATTCATGAGGGTATCGGTTCGGCAACATGCAAATAAATGGGTGCAAGTTTGGCCTGGTCATCTACCTGACCCGCCTGCCAGCGTCCCCACGCCAATTCTGCGAGAACGGCCGGACGCCGTATTGATCCCGCCGGAGATCCCAGATGAACATCCGCCTTCTCAGTCAGTTTTTGACGTTCCTCGGCGGTGAACTCCCCACACACAAGGACCGGACTTTGCACTTCATCTGCCAGTGCCTGGAGTGTCAAGAAGCGCGCGGGATCTTTGACCCGCCAGCCGTTTTTTGAGCTTTTATACCAGCCGACGGCGAACCTACTGCGCCCCGCCTGGATGGCAACGATCAATGGCAGCCGGGCGGCAGGTTGTGATGCGGCCAGAATATCCAGTGTGGGAATGCCGATCAGTGGTATATGGCGCGATAGTGCAAGTCCTTTTGCCAGGGAAAGGCCCACCCGCAAGCTGGTAAAGGAACCGGGACCCAGCGCGACACCCAGAGCCTCAATATCCTCCATCGTCAGACCGCAACGCTTTAGTGATTCGAAAATCGCGGGAGCCAGTTCCACGGTATGACGCAGACGGCTGCGCCAGGCATATTCACTGATGACTTGTGCGCCGTCATAAATGGCGAGGCCCACCTGCGCGGTGGAGGTGTCCACAGCTAGAAGCATCAGTCGCCTCCATAAGCAGCATGCCGAATCACTTCCAGCAGGTTGTCATAGCGTTTGCCACTTGCCATGAACTTCATTTCGCGTTCTTCTTCATCAATATGTTTGAGGCTAACCCACAATCGTTCGTCAGGAACGAGTCCATTCATACGCTCGGGCCATTCGATGATTAAGGCGCCCTGGGCCAGCATCGAGTCGAGGTCCAGCTCTTCGGCTTCGGGCGTAGAGTCGAGGCGATAAGCATCCATATGAAATAAACGAGCTTCGTCCCCGCGTCGATACACATTCACAATGATAAATGTGGGACTGGAAACTGGATCCAGCGATCTCCAGCCCTGCGCAATGCCCTGCACAAACGTGGTTTTGCCTGCGCCAAGATCGCCCTGCAAACAGATCACGTCGCCCACTTGCAATGCTCCGCCCAAACGCATGCCAATGCGACGCGTCTGTTCGGGGCCGCGACTGAAAACTTCCATCGTATGGGCATCCAGAATGGACATCGGGAGGATTATATCAGGGGGACGAATTCTACTCAAACCGAGTAGACTCTCCACAGGCTTTCGGTTAAGATACGCACAAGCTGATAAAGGAGAGAGAAAATGGAACCCTATTTTGATCAAATGCTTGCTTTTTTCATCGGGGGGATTCCCAAACTGCTTTCCGCGCTTATTATTTTTGTTCTCAGTTTGTATTTCGCCCGCCTGATCAGCAATCTTCTCCGGCGCGTGCTTCAACGGCGACGAGCACCGGTTGGTGTTGTCCAACTCCTGGGACAATTGGCGCTATGGTCAATTATCGTGGCGGGCATTATCACGGCCCTGCAACAATTTTTCGAGGTGACCGCCTTCCTGACCGGGCTCGGTATTCTGGGGTTTACGGTTGGTTTTGCCTTACAGGATATTATGAAGAACTTTGCCGCCGGAGTCATCCTGTTGTTGCAGCAGCCTTTCCACGTGGGCGAGACGATTGGCGTGAAAGGCTTTGATGGAACGATTCTGGCAATCGACTTGCGTGCCACGGAAATGAGGGCAACCGATGGACGAGTGGTGATCCTGCCGAACGCGGATGTGCTGGCAAACCCCATCATCAACTACAGCCGTGCCAACCAGCGACGGGTCGAGCTTAGCCTCAGCCTGTCTCATGCATCTGAGCCCGGCACCGTCCGACAAATTGTCCTGGATGCAATCCAGGATGTTCCGGGGTTTGTTGAGGAACCCACGCCGGTCATTGTATTCAACAGTCTGTCAGACCATGCGATGGAATTGAATGTGAATTTCTGGGTGGATGTAACGAAAAACGATGCGTTTCACGCCAAGGATGCTGTGCTTCTAAAAGTAATATCCGCCTTCAATGAACAGGGGATCGAAATCCCCCATCCGGTGCAGGCCGTTTATTCAAGGTCATGAGGTATGAGATAGCTACATAGACAGGTAAACCGCTGTCACTTGTACACTTGTTTACCCGTTTCCATCTTTATTTTCTACCTGAATACTTTCCAATCCCAACCTGTCTCCGATAATGTGAGCGACTGTACGTGCCGCTTTCGGTCTGCCTGAGCGACGACAATTCTCGATCACTCTCTTGCGTTCCTCGGGCCG
>DATFQC010000248.1:0-3489 GCA_035264425.1 Anaerolineales bacterium | reverse complement strand
CTGCTTTGGAGGCTCGGCGGATCAGATTCACATCCTGAGCACCGCAACGTATCGGGTTGAGATAAGGGCCCTCCAGATGCACACCTAATAGGGTTGCTCCACCTTCCATGCGACCCTGCATCTCTTCTACTACCTCGAGCGCCTTCATGATCGCCTCGTGTCCCGCTGTCCAGGTTGTGGCAAGAAAGGATGTGACACCGTGTGACGCGTAAAAGCGAGACATCTCCTCAAGACCAGCAGGTGACGCGTCCATTACTTCATGCCCCATGGCGCCATGGACGTGTAAATCGATGAAGCCAGGTAAAAGATTTTGTCCCTGCCCGTCTAACCATTGAATCGAATCATCTTTTGAAAAACTCGGTAGGTTGCCAAAGCCTATCGAGCGAATAAGTCCATCCTCCACCAGGAGCCAACCTGTTAACCCCGCGTGATTTGGCGTGAACAGACGTGCATTATGAATAAGTAAGCGTTGCGCGGGGATATTCATGTTCTTTTGATTGAAACTGTTTCTCCAGTTTGAGTAGATTCATAAGCAGCCAACGTAGCTTCGAGGGCTCGTAAGCCATCCAGGCCTGTCACACGAGGTGGTCTGTTTCCACGGATAGCATCGGCGAAGTCACTGATCATCGCCTGATTCATGTCCGAGCCCCAATACGCCCAATTGGAACGCTGCCAGTCGTGGCGATACACGTTTAAGTTTTGACGGAAAGCATCCACAATCACTGCGCCGCGCTGAGTGACCATTTCAAAAGTCAATCCGCCCCACGTCGGCCAGTATTGTGGACGGGACCAGCTCGCGTCAATGGTTGCAAACACACCATTTTCAAAGGTTAACATTTCCAGCGCGCCTGTTTCCACTTCCACCTCATCGGCATGGAAAATTTTGTTGCTGCGCGCGTACATGCTTTCCACTTCGGAGTTTGTGAGCCAGCGCATAATATCTACCAGATGGACAGTATGATCCATAATCGCACCGCCGCCCGCCAATTCAGGATCCACAAACCAGCCGCGATATTTTGTTGGCAGTTCCCCTTGATTGGTGGCGTTGAAGCAATAAACATCACCAAAGTCACCATGATCCAGGCGCGCTTTAATCTCCAAGAGAGGCGCGCTGAAACGCATAGGGAAAGCTGTCATCAGAAGCACGCCGTTTTTCTCGCAGGCGTCTATAATGGCGCGCGCGTCTTCGAGAGTGGTTGCAATGGGTTTCTCGCATAACACATGAATTCCGCGCGAGGCAGCCATTTCCACGAAGGGACGATGACGATTATTTTCGGTGCAGATGATTACACCCTCAGGCTTTGCTTCGAGCAGGTCTTCATAAGTATGAAAATACTGCGCCTTGTTTTGAGCTGCAATTGTTTGACCCCGCATCGGATCATCATCCGCGACGCCAAGCAGTTCCACGCCCTCGATACCGTGCAGGGAAGAGATATAAGCTTCGCCGTGATGGTGAGCAAACGAGAGAATACCAATCCGAATCATGATACCTCCGCAAGAGGCTGCAATTTTACCGGTCGGCCGCTATAAGAGGATTCCAAGGCCGCCTCCGCAATTTGAACGGCGGCCAGTCCATCGGTCGCGCTGACGCGTGCGGCTTCGCCATCTGCAAGCGCCCGATAGAATTCCTTGATCTGGGTCGTGTAAGGACTCTCGCTGACCGGACTGGAGGGCAATGCAACATCGGGCGCGTCGAATCCGCTGGATTTGAGAATCAAATTTTGGATCGGAGCCGTGTCATCTGAATCAAATTTGATCAAGCCGCGGTCTCCTGCAATCTCGAGCTGTGTTCGGAACGTGGGAGGTGGATAAGCCCATGCCCCCGCAATATGGGACAACGCACCGGAACGATGACTGAGGATGACGAGGCCATAATCCACGGGGGCATCGAGATGATGTTCGGTCACACGCCGGGCAGACACGGTCTCCACTTCACCCGCCACCCAGCGGGCATAATCGTAATCATGGATCATTAGGTCCATCAGAATACCGCCAGATTTGACTTCGTCCAGAAACCAGTTGCCCGCGGGTTTCTTGGGACGATAACTGCCGCGGTGCAAACGGATAATTCCAGGTTTGCCGATCTGCCCTTCTGCAACCGCCGAATGGGCGAGGGCGTATTCCGGGAAGAAACGAACGACGTGTGCCACCAGAAGCTGCACACCCGCTTTTTGGCAGGCCATGACAATCTCCCTGGCTTGCCTTGTCGTCCGCGCCAATGGTTTTTCGCAAATAATATGTTTTCCTGCAGCTGCCGCTTTCAATGCCATTTCATGATGCAAATGAGTAGGAGAACAAATATCCACAACTTCCACATCCGGCAGCATTTCCTCCAGAGAGGAATAAACCCTTGTCTGATATTGTTCTGCTAGTGCGCCCGTCTCTTGCTTCGTTTCGGCCGTGAATCCCACAATCTCAGCGGGTGTTGCAGCCCAACCCGCCGCATGCGTGGTGCCCATGAATCCAACGCCCACAATTCCAACTTTCATAAAACTCCTTATTTGATAGCGCCAGCAGTGATGGAGCGAATCATTTGGCGAGAAAATAGTATGTAAAGGATAAGGATCGGGATCATCGCCAATGTCAGTGAAGAAAGGACCGCGTTCCAATCAGAGACGAACTGACCCAGGAATTGTTGCACGCCCAGGGTTACGGTGGCAGTTTTGCTGGAGGGAGAAATAATCAATGGGAACCACAAATCATTCCAGATTGGTATCATGGTGAAGATGCCAATTGCGCCCAGAGCAGGTCGTATAAGAGGCAAAACCATACCAAAAATGCGGTATTCACTGGCGCCGTCGATGCGCGCAGCATCCTTTAAGTCTTTTGGTACCTGCCGCATGAATTGGGAAAGGATAAAAATTGTCAGCGGCAATGACTGCGCTACATAAATGAGGATCAGCCCGGTTAATGTATTCACAAGCTTAAGACTGACCATAAGGCGCAAGATGCCCACCGTGCCGAGCCGGATCGGAATCATGATGCCGATAGAAAGATACAACACCATCAACGCGTTGCCAGGAAAGTCATACTCAGCTAAGGCAAATGCAGCCATAGCGCCGATGAGCAGTGTTAATAGCAGCGCCACAAAGGTGACAATCGCGCTGTTGAGAAAATAATTCTGAAAATTGGCTCTATCTATTACAGTTTGATAGCCAATCATACTGAAGGTTTCTGAGTTGGGAAATGCAAACGGCGCGCCAAAAATTGCTTTTTTGGCTTTGAATGAATTCATCAGGATCATCACAATGGGGAAGAGCGCGATCACTGAATAAAGTGTGAGAATTACAATTGGGATTAAACGCTCGATGAATTGCCATGGGCGGGACAAATAAATATTTTTCATCATGATCCTCACAGCTCGTAGGTCTGGACGCGGCGTGCCCACAGGAACATATAAACCAATACACCGGCAAGGATGATCAGGAACATCATCGCCGCGACGGTCGCCCCCATGGTCGGATTGCCTAACTGGAGTTGCTGACCAAA
>DATFQC010000247.1:0-2345 GCA_035264425.1 Anaerolineales bacterium | reverse complement strand
CACGATGAATAACCCCGTTCTTATGAGCATATTGAAGGGCGCCAGCGATCTGTGTTAATAATCGGCTGATCAGAGGTAGCCCTAACCGATCATTTCTTGCCTGTAAGGTCGCGAGATATTTTGAGAGAGGTGGACCCTGTACATATTCCATCACCAGGTAGGGCTGTTCCTCAATGGTATCGAAATCGAAAACCTGGACGATATTCGGGTGGCGAAGCTGGGCGACCGCGCGTGCTTCGCGTTCGAATCTCTCCAGCAGGTGCAAGTCATCTCCATATTGATTGCGCAGGATCTTGACCGCCACTTTACGCTGGAGGGTAGTATGCGTGCCTAAATAAACTTCTGCCATGCCCCCGCGCGCCAGCAGCGATTCGATATGAACTCTACCTAATCTTTTTCCAATCCAGTTCGTCATGTCAAAAGCTCTGCATCTAGCGCTTGTAAAATTAAAAATTCATGCGAAATTACTCAATATAACAAATCATACCCTAAATTCTGCCCTAGTATCCGTTTCTACGCCAGTAGTCAGTAGGGAAATTCCTATGTCAAAATGAGCGTAAACTTCTGCCTTCCTCTTTGATACTTGGCAGGACAAATTTTATATATTTGGTTTTCTTGCGAACAAATACGCCCTCCTCGTCGCGACTTCTACTTCGGGGTTCGGCTCGCGCACGAGGGTTTCCTCCAGTTCGTAACCAGCTTCTTTCAACCAATCTTCCATTTCCTCAGGCAGATAAAAAGCGAAATCCAAATTTACAGGTTTTTCCCACCATTCGTCGAGATGTTTAATTTCCTGGCCGATGTGAAATGCCACAAGCAGCACACCGCCGGGCTTCAGCACCCGTTTCATCTCGCGTAGCGCATCCACAATTTGTTCGCGCGGAATGTGGATGATGCAATAGAAAGCCGCAATCCCACTCCAGGAATTGTCTCGGTCAGGCAGGGACAGCATATCACCTTGATGAAACGGTATGTCGGGATTCAATCGTTGTGCCTCGGCAACCATGCGTGGCGAGAGGTCGACGCCTAAAGTATCCACGCCTTGGCGGTCCAAATAGCGGGCAATCTGACCAGGTCCGCAGCCCATATCGCAGATCGGACCTAACTTGGCGACCTCACGTGCAAGACGATCCAGACAATCGCGGTCGAACGGCTTATCTTCCATTTCATCTTTGAATTTTTCGGCGTATTCCCCCGCGACCTGATCGTAACTGCTTTGGGTGTTCAAAATGATGTTGCTTATCCCTTCTTCAGTCAGAAAAGAAATTCTGAATTGCACCAATCTTTACCACGGAGACACAGAGAAAGAATTAAGAACTTTGTGACTCTGTGTCTCCGTGGTGTAAATCATTTACCTAAGCGTGCTCTTTCTTCCTCGATGACGCTTTCCTCCAGTTTCTTGAACAATGGACCTGGTTGTTTCAATTCCTGATTGGGAACCAATTCACTGTGCTTCCATTTTGGTTCAGGATCGGACGAAGGACGATAGCGCATTACATTGTGCACACCCAGCGAATCTTCCACTTCCTCCATATACTGTTCACCAAAGAGTGGCGTCTCATAACCCAAATATTGGTGTAATTTCTCGGACGTAAATGGCAGGATTGGGGCGAAGAGCACTTTGAGCGAGTCGATGGCTCTCAGCGCGGTGTAGATTGATTTGGCGGCTTCCGTTTTGTCCTTTTTAACTTCAGACCAGGGTGAGGTTTGGTCGATGTATTGATTTACCGCGGTCGCCAGTTTCATAGCCTCGCCCAACGCCGAGCGCAGATGTACAGCTTCCAATTCCGAGCCGACCATGCTGAATCCGTTTTCAATCGTTTCCAATAGTTGGCTGTCAATCTCGCGCAACGCGTTCACATCTACATCGGGCACATGTCCTTCCCAATGTTTGTATGCAAAGGAAAGCACGCGGTTCACCAGGTTGCCCCAGGTTGCGACAAGTTCGTTATTGTTGCGCGCTAGAAAATCCGCCCAGTCCCAATCGCTATCCTTCAACTCAGGCATATTAACGGTCAGATAGTAACGCAACGCATCCGGATCATAACGGGTCACCGCTTCGCGACCCCAGACGGCCCAGTTGCGTGAACCGCTGATCTTTTGCCCCTCCAGGTTCATGAACTGATTAGCAGGCACATCATAGGGAAGAGTCAGTGGCTTGGATTCTCCTGCAAAAATTTTTAGGAATTCTGTTCCCGCGCCCATCAACTCGGCGGGCCACATGGCTGTGTGGAAGAAGATGTTATCCTTGCCGATGAAGTGAAACTGCTTAGCTTCTGGGTCAACCCACCACTCGCGCCACGCATCCTTCGAACCCGATAGCTGAGTCCATTCAATCGGCGCCG
>DATFQC010000246.1:0-2495 GCA_035264425.1 Anaerolineales bacterium | reverse complement strand
CAGGATTGGATTCGAATAACGCGTTAAAGAGACGCTGGAGGATGTCGGTGGTACCCAGTACCTGACCATCCACATCGACGCTTTCGAGCAGAATGACGCCGTTCTCCATGGCACGTCCAGCTGGGGAATTAGCAACCTGTTTTAATAGAGAGGTTTTTCCCATCCCATCGGGAGCATGGATGAGAACAATTTCATGGGCGGCAATCCAGTTTTCCAATTTCGCCAGTTCAACGCTGCGGTTGACAAACCCGCGTGGAGAGCGCGGCGGCTTGGGAGAAAATTGTCTCAGCCGAACTTGTGGCGGAGTCTCCTTATAGACAATGGTGCCGTGATTTGTATTAACGACAAAATTATTATCGCCAACGATAATATTGCCTTCGACATTCCCACCAATCTGGATGTTTGCCGACGTTGCCATACCTTGATCCTTATGAACCGAGGCTAGAACTGGATGTTCTTATTTCTTCTTGGGATTTCTTTGCCTGTCCGTAACCTGGTTGTTATTGCCAATTACGATATTTCCATGTAGATCTCTGCCAATTTCGACTTTGCCCACGCCAATCCCTCCATTAGTCGCAACAACTCCGTCCCCCACATTGCTGATTTGTCCCTGGGTTTCTTTAAGCATGGCTTGCAGAGTTCCGGCGAATTCCTGATCATCTCTCAAGAATTTTTTCAATTGAAGCGTAAACGCCTCCTGGTTATCGGTGTCATCTGCTTTTTTAACGAGATCGTTTGCCACTCCTACCGCAGTCGGATTTCCCTGGAAGCGGCCCGAGATCATTTCCCAGATTTTGAAAACCTGAGCCGGCAACTGCGCGCCAGCTTCGTTCATGAATGACTCGCCGAATTTTGCAAGATAGGGTGCAACAAGGGTCGTAATGGTCGCAGCAAGGGTACCAGGATCCATGAGTTTCTCCTTTTTGGCTGAAGGCTTTCCTTTGGATTCAGGAGCGGAACTGGATAAGAATGATTTCAGTATGGATTGTACCTTTTGCATCCCCTCCTCAAATTCCAGCTGTGTAAAATCCACGTATTGAACTCGTCGCAACCGGAACGGTACTTCACATTCCTCCAGCAGAATAGGCAGGATGTGTTTATTGTGATCGATGGCGTACCCAATTTCATCTTTGACATTTTGAGATTCAGTGGATTGTTTAGAAAGCAGCACAACAAAAATCTCGCTGGCATTCAATCCTTTCACGATTTCATCATCCCAATGCGCACCGGTCTGAATGTCGGTGCTATCCAACCAAACCTCATAGCCTTCCGACTCAAGGTTGTTGGCTAGTCTGACTGCAGACTCTGACTCCTTATGTGAGTAACTGATGAATATCTGAGGCAACATTCCTTAATTTCTCGATTGTTTATTATATAGTTCCTGGATGAGCATTGTCAACCGGACATTCTGAAGCCAGGACGGATCGACACGCTCTACGCGAATACAGGCCAGCGCTGACAGCTACTCCCGGCCGGTCGAGCCTGGGGGCTGGCTACATGGTGGAATTCCCTATCTGCCTGACACAAGGGGAAGAGTTATAATGGATAGGCAGCCTCTCTTATTGTCTAAATACATTGGTTGATATTGCTCCGTGGACTTGATGGCAAGGATCAGAGCTGAAACAGACTAAGTTGCTTACAAGGCAGAACAGAAAATGACCCCGGATGATCACTCAAAGTAATTGCTCGAAAGATACCTTTTGCCACTTCCCCACTGGATTGACTAGAAACTACAACACACCGGAATTCGATAATTCACCGTTATGAGACACTATGGCTTTAATTTCCAGTGGATGTATTCCTGGACCCCGGACCAAAGACCTCAACCAGCTGACGAGAGGGCTTTGGATTTTCTGGCAGAATTTGGATTTAACTTTGTCCGCATTCCCATGGATTATCACTTTTGGACAGATGGCTTTGATTACTTTCACCCGAATGAGGCCATATTTTGTTATCTTGATGAATATTTGGAAGCCTGTCAATCACGTGGTATACATCTGTCCCTCAATCTCCATCGCGCGCCGGGCTATTGCACGAATCGCAACGACCTTGAACAACACAATCTCTGGCTGGACGACATCGCGCAGCGCGCGTTTCTATTTTTGTGGGAAACCTTTGCCTGCCGGTACCAGGGTATCTCCAACCAATTCTTGAGTTTTGATCTGCTCAATGAACCTCCGCATCCGGGAGAACATGGCATGACCCGTGCGAATCATGCCGCCCTGATCGGACGTACCGTTTCGGCTATCCGCGCCATTGACCCAACCCGTCAAATCAGCATTGATGGGCTGGGTGGTGGCTATATGGCCATGCCAGAACTCGCCGCTCTGGGTGTGACTCACAGCGGTCGCGGCTACCATCCAATGCCGGTCACTCATCACAAGGCCAGTTGGTGGTCGGGTCATCTCCATGCGCCCACACCAAAATATCCGGGGCTAATATGGCATGGTCATTATTGGAATCGTAGGGCTCTACGCAATGCCTACCGTGCCTGG
>DATFQC010000245.1:0-4070 GCA_035264425.1 Anaerolineales bacterium | reverse complement strand
GGAAACGCAGGTTCTTGGATACTTTCCCAACCCCTTCCAGCAATCCGTACTTATCCTCGAACGCTGCGCCGCGCGAGAAGGCCAGCGTAATATATGTCTTTGCCGGACTGATGACCGCCATGCCGCGCTTGCCTCGGTAGTTTGGGATACCATAGCTCATGACTTCCTGGGCCTGCGGTGCCATTTGGCGGATCAGCTTTCGGAGTTCTTCTACAATTGGTTGATATTTCGGTAGGACTTTAGTTTTTATAAATTCATCCACTGTGATATCATTTTTTGCCATTTGTGATCCTTGATTTTTTCAGGTTTAGATAATCTTCGCGCTGTTTCTTATCGAAATGCTCGGTTGCATAACGAAGCATGGTACGCGGCATCGTGGCTGCGTAAGTATCCAGGAAGTTCAAGAGCTTTTGATGATCTACGTCACCAGCGGCTCGCAGCATCCAGCCGACTGCTTTATGAATTAAGTCTTCCTGATCTTCAAGCAACATTTCGGCGATTCTAAACGTGTCATCTGGATCGCTTTGTTTGATGAAGTATCCGGTGCTGACTATTGCCGTGCGGCGCTCAGGCATTTTCCGAGACCGCGCCAGCTTGTATAAAATCCTGCGCGATTTATCGAAAAGGTATCTGCCAACTACGTAGGGAGCAGAGCGATCGACTAAATCCCAAGTGTTGATTTTGGCATGGCGTTGGATGTAAAGGTCGAAAAGTTCCTTTCTACGCACATCTGTCGTTCTTTTGGAACGCGCCTGGAAATCCATAATGCTGACTGCACCCACTCGCATCTCGTGGAGAGGACTGTCGAGCATGCTTTCAATTTCTTCCAGTGGCATGTCCATGAATTCTTTGGCAAGCACAAAGACCTGTCCCATACGGACACCCAGGATGATATCGTCTTCATCAGATGCAAGATTGCCATGAGACCTGGCAACTGCCGAGGAACGAAGGGCGGTTAATCTTTCATGAAATTCATGGGCAGTCATTTTGACAGGCATATTCGATCATCCATATTTTCAGCTTGGACTTGGGAACAACATTATGCATTGACTTCGTTCTAGGCAGCGCGCTGATAGCGTTGAAATATGACCCCGGTCGGGAGCGCTTGTGATTCGATTAATTGCATGTTGATGCGCTTCCCGTCTGCAAATAATCGTTTGCCGCTGCCGAGAACAATCGGATAGACATGCAAACTATATTCATCTACCAGGTCGTTCTCGATCAGGGTGTGAACCAACACGCTGCTGCCATCCAGCATAATATTCTTGCCAGGTTGTTCTTTTAATTCGCGCACGGCCTCGACCACATTCCCATTAATAACAGTAGAGTTCCGCCAGGCGGACGGTGACTTTAGGGTAGTAGACACCACATATTTGCTGACCCCATTCATCACGTCGCCGAACGGATCCCCAGCAGGCAGCGGATCGAACGCAGCTCCATGCGTTTGCCAGGTCTTGCGTCCCAGCAACAACGTATCCGTTTGCGTCATCGCCTGAAAGAAGTGTGCGCCAATGTCGTCATGCCAGTATGGGTGTGTCCAGCCGCCATGCACAAAACCACCCTCTGTATCTTCATCTGCACCACCCGGGGCCTGAATGACTCCGTCCAATGTAATGAACTCTGCAACGATAAGTTTCCTCATGACTACTCCTTTTATAGGGTATTTATTGCGATTCTATTCGTCTTGAAGTTCTATGCGCAAGCAACTACTTGACGACCCGATATCTCAAATGCGTGACGCCTAGCCCTTTCACAACATCGAGTTGTTCCAGCTCGATTGGCTGGGTGCCCAAGTGGTCGAACAATCGCACGCCCCCACCCAGTAGAATCGGAGCCAGGTCAATTTGGATTTCATCCACTAAACCGGCCTGGATAGACTGTTGTACAATGCTTGCGCCCATTAGATCAACATGTTTATCACCGGCTGCCTGCTTCGCCTGTTCGATGGCACTTTCCACGCCATCGGTAACGAAGGTGAATGGCGAGCCGGGCTTGACCCATTCCTGTGGGACGGTATGGGTAACAACAAAAAATGGTGCATCTACTCCTCCAGGCGGAACCCCGCCCCATCCATTTGTAATATCGAAGGTTCTTCGGCCGGTCACGGAGGCGCCAGTCATCAACCAGGATTCGCGGAGAAAATCTGCACTCACGCGCGAGATTTTGAATACCATGTCTGTACCGGGTAGCGGAAAATCCGTGTCGCCATTGGAATACCAATTAAAGAGCGCGTCACCGCCATCTCCCAGTCCCTTTTCCGGTGAGTCATTGGGTCCAGCGATAAACCCATCTAATGACATTGACAACTCTACTCTTACTTTACCCATGTTCCTCTCCATCGTATTCTACTGTCCGTCAATACGAAACTCGTTTCAGATCTTTTCCAGCAATTCATCGAGACGTTCGTAACCTTCATTCATGCCTTGCTCCATTCCAGACTGAACCATACCATCTCGATCGGAAACAGATTGAAAAAGAGACTGGATCGTCACTCTGGTCCGGTCACCCGGCAGTTCCTCGAGTCGCATCGTATCGAGGGTGACGTGTCCGGGTTCTGGGAGGCCTTCAAATTCAAAGGTTTGGATCAGCAACTCTTCAGAGATTTCGTGGAACACACCATGGAACGCAAATTCATTTCCATTTTGATCCTTATGGATATAACGATACCTGCCGCCACTCCTTGGTTCAAAGGTTTCCAGGATCATTTCATATCCACGCGGACCGAGCCACTGAGCATACAATTTTGGATCGGTGTGGGCCTTAAAAACCAATTCGCGCGGTGCATCGAACTCTCTGATAACGTGAACTTCCTGTTTGCCGGGTTCGGCGGTGACAATCGTTTTGTTCTTGGATGACATGTTATTTCTCCTTTCTTATTTCCTCTAAAATTTCATCAAGACGATCAAAGCGTTCGCTCCAATAACGCTCAAAGGGTGCGACCCATTCGTAGATTGGCCGGAGTCGTTCCGCATTCACCCGATACAGTCTTTGACGACCAACCCGCCTCTCGCTCACCAATCCAACCTGCTTCAGCACGCTCAAGTGTTTCGACACCATCGGCTGCTTCCAGCCAAGTTTTTGAACAATATCGTTAACCGAGAGTTCCTGCCTACCTAACGCCTCAAGGACCTTTCGTCGTTTTGGTTCAGCCACGGCATTGAAGGGATCATGAGTTGTGGGTGTGCGTGCCATGCCGCTATTATATTCCCATATGGGAATATGTCAATGTCTTATTTTAGAATGAGTGTTCTATTTTGTCAAGAGGAAAATTCAGCAGTTTTTCGAGTATAGGATAACAAGGTGCGATCAACCAAAACCTGATCAGGAGAATCGGGTCACCCCTGATTCCAGCAGCACTTCTCTACATTGTGTGAAGGAATCCTGCCAATGCATCGCCTCCAGAAGTCTCCCCGATTGCAAGGATCCTATCCATTGCATCTTGAACCTGGACAGGATTGGAAGATACCAGCGCGTTAAAAAACTGATGCCACAAGACTCCTGCGTCTCCTCTTCCCGCGGACCTCAACCACGCCGCCGAAAGAGATGTGGTCAACGGTGCAGCAATATTTGCGATTTCTCGAGCCAGAGCTTCTGCACCTTTGAACGGATGAATGATCCACGCCGCGTAGATCGCGCCCATGATGAAGTCATCCCCTGCAGGGGTAAGACCGATGCCTAGACCCGCTAATTTTCGAGTGACAGTAAGGGATCCTAAAAGATCAGCAGTAGCAATCGATGTGCAAAACGTGGAAAGTAAAGTGGAAGAGAGCAAAGATGGGTATGCAGGAACTTCTAATGAGTTTATCTGATGCAGGATTTGTGCTTTTTGAGCAAGTAACACTTCCCAATCAGGGCGTGGAGACCAGAGTTTTGCATCCGCTATGTTGATAAGTAAATCCCCCAATGTTAGTTGATTCCCAAGAATGGAAATTGAGGATTCAATGGTGAGGTATTCTGAAAGTAAAATATCTTTTTCAAGGACCAGGTTGAACGGCCCATTTCCAATTTGTGGGGTTACGATGGATAAAATTTCCATGCGTTCGTTGATCAGATTGCAGGCGCGGTCAAAT
>DATFQC010000244.1:0-6569 GCA_035264425.1 Anaerolineales bacterium | reverse complement strand
CCATTTATCTCAATACCGTTGTTGAAGTTCCCATAAATGGCCAACCCCTTGATTGTGCTGCCGCCGGAACTGATCAATAGTGCTTGTGAACAGGAAAGACAACTGGCACCATCCAACTCAACCTGAATGTTTGCATTATCGCCAGTAGCCAGCGTGTTTGCGCTTGCGCCGGACTGTGTGTACCCGTCGATCACTACAGGTTCCGTAATTGTGGGCAACGCCGAAGCCGGAGAAATGGTATTGACACTCTCGCTGGGAATATTGAAATGGATCTCATCAGGACCGTTGCTGGAGTTTGGGGTGGCATTGGCATCCAAAATCGCCTGGCGCAGGGATCCGTCTCCGCTGTCATTCGTGTTTGTCACAGAAAATACGTTGATGAGTGCCACTTCAAAGGCGCCGATATCGCAGGCATCACCCTGCGGACGTGTCACGCCCCGCTGATCAGTGGTGCTACATGTCCGGAGATCACCGGCGTCGATCGCTGGGCTGCGGGCCAGAAGTGCCATTGTTTCGGTTGGACCTCCATTGTCGGCAAGGGAATCCAGCCTAGGGTCAGCATGGGTACCGGGACAATTATTTTCAATTGGCCAGCTCAAGTTATTCCCCAGGTCTACTACTGTACCGTCACAATTATTGAAATCGGCCGCAGAGAGAATCGAATTGCTTACTTGCAAATCTCCGCCTTGGGCAGGTTGATCTCCCAGGGTATCTCCTAAACCGGAGGCGGTGTTCCCGGAAAAGGTACTGTTATTGACAGTGATCGTACCAACGCGTGAGTCGATCGCGCCATGATTAACGGCAGAATTCCCAACGAACGTGCTATTTTTGACATCTACAGAAGTAGCATTACTGTGAATTGCCCCGCCGGTGTCGGCGCTGTTGTTGATAAACGTACTGTTTTCAATGGTTGCCGAGTTGCCGTTGGGATACAGCGCCCCACCACCCAACGTGGTCGAATTCGAATCGAACGTGCTGTCGCTGATCGTAAACACAGTCGCGTTGGCACTGGCAACCGCGCCGCCGCCAAAGTAAGCAAAGTTACTCTTGAACTGGCTTTGCACTATATCGGCGGAGGCCTCTACGCTGACAAAGACTGCGCCTCCTGTTCCGTTGGAGCCATCAGAAGTGGATCGGTTATTAAGGAAAGAGACCCGTGTAATTGAAGAAGAACTCGACACTAACAGCGCGCCACCGGGATCCGCCAGGCCATTCTGCACCGTCAGATCGGAGAGGGTAAGCGTTCCTGACTGAACATGAAATTCGCGATCCAAATCCCCCGCATCCAAGATGGTTTTGCCAATCCCAGCCCCACTGATCGCCAGGCTGTCAGTAATATCCAGATCTCCGGTCGCTGCAGCGTCCTCCCCTGTACCAGCAATAGATAACGTATATGTTCCCGCTGGGATGGAAATAGTGTCTGACCCCGTCAGTGCATTGGCTTCCTGAATGGCCGCGCGCAGAGTACATTCACCAGGCGTGGCCGTCTCACAGACACCGTCTCTAAGGCTGGCATCTCCTTTGTCAGCATTGCTGTTGACAACGAAATTTGCGGCAGCAGCCACGGGGCTTAACCCAAATTGGGTAAGCAGGATCGATAGAATAACAATAACAGAAAAAAAACGGACCAATTTTTTTACCATGATCTCCTCCGGGAAATGAAAGCATATTGCCTGGTCTTATGGATAAAAAATCGAACTGCAAACTTCCCATGCGGGAAGCAGCCACTCGCAGAAACGAATTCTCGTCTCAGAGCAGCAAATCCTTATATTTTGTTAAAGATCGAGCTCTTGCTAATCGATGCGGGCTGCGAGCCTTCAAGCAAAGAGGCTGCTATCACCTGATATTGGTCGCGGTTACAGGACGCATTCACCTTGCGAAAGATAACAATTTGGGTAATATATAATGAAATTGCAATTCGGAATAATTCGACTGTTTACCCCAGCGTCGATTTTAGTCTGTAAGGGAAAGTCTCCGAAAGAAATCAGCTTGCTGACCCTTCAAGATGTCTCCAATTGGGCAAAGGTCAGCAAATACTGTTGCCCCATGGATGCTAGAAATAAGATCCCTCAATTCGATTTGGGAACTGCTGTATTCGTTCTATTCACCCAACAGCCACACATATAAGCTTCTTGGACCATGAACGCCTAACGTGACGGTCAGTTCTATATCCGCCGTGCGGCTAGGACCGGTAATAAAAACGAGATATTGCTGATCTTTTGCTTCGGCAAAGACCTGATGCATATCCGCACGTAGCATTTCTGGGCGAATAATTGCGAGATGAACCCGCGGCAGCAGCGAAACAGCGCGTGGTTTTTCGGCCGATGATTTCAAAACAAGTGTGCCTGTTTCAGGAAGAAGAAAGTCGGCCTCGGTGATGCCCAGGTCACAGGCTGCCATTTCATATTTGCTGGCATTTGGCGAGACAAGTTCCACACCCAGGGAGTTGAGAATTTCGGTGATCCCTAATTGTCTGAGCCGAGGCGTTTCCCAAACAGTTGCTTTGTGAATATTTTGTTCGCCAATCAGCGTCTTCAACGCAGAGTCCAGTTCTGGGGAAGACAATTTTTGTGGAACACCCGACAGCTTCCTGATCTCATCCAAAAAACGATCTGCTTCCGAATCCAATGATTCGGGTTGGCGCGACCCATAAATAGTGGGCCGCGGATCGATTGGAGTCTGAGCAGTGCGCCCTAGCGAACGGCGAATGTTTTCGAGGATGGGATTGCTCAACGGGGGGATTCCTTCTTTTTGGTAGAGCGCGCGTTCCACCATCTTCTAAATCCTGCACCAAAAAGTGGCAGCGGACGAACCTTCGTCCAGCGGCTGAGTGGATAGGGCATACCTGACAGCCAATTATTTTTCCGGAAGAACGGATTGATGAGTGGCAGCAAGCGTGCTCCGAATCGGTATATCCAGTTTTGGGCAAGCGCAAGAGAGGTAAGATTCGCGGCCACTCGAACCGGAACTGAAATAGTTGGAAGCGCAAATGCATCGCCCTGCGCAACACGACGGCGGAGATGTCGAAGGATCGTGGGGATGGGAATTTTGACCGGGCAGACATCCGCACACGCGCCGCAGAGTGTGGAAGCAAACGGCAACTCGCGCGCGGCTTGCGTACCCAGCATTTGCGGTGTCAGGATGGCACCAATAGGACCTGAGATGAAGGATCCATACGCAAAGCCGCCCACATTTTTATACACGGGACAAACATTGGCGCAGGCTCCGCACCGAATACACTTGAGCACCTCCCGACCTACCGGGTCTTTGAGAATATTGGTGCGCCCGTTATCGAGCAACACAAGATGAAATTCTTTTGGGCCAAACTCACCTTCTTCATGACGCGGACCTGTGATGAATTGGGTGTACGTGGAAAGTTTTTGTCCGGTGGCGGAACGCGCCAGCAATTTAAGAAAAACGGTGAGCGACTCCCAATCGGGAATGACTTTGTCAATGCCAACCACAGCCACATGCAGATCGGGTATGGTCGAGCACATACGCCCATTGCCTTCATTGGTCACCATGACGAGTGTACCCGTTTCCGCAACAAGAAAATTGCCGCCGGTGATTCCCATCTCTGCACTCAAAAATTTTTCGCGTAGGGTTTCACGCGCGATACGAGCCAGCTCAATAGGGTCGGTCGGTGCGTTAATATCCAGTTTCTCGCTAAACAACGCCGCAATTTCTTCTTTTTTGAGATGGACCGCTGGCACAATAATATGAGATGGTCCTGTGCCGGCCAATTGAATAATATATTCGCCTAGATCTGTCTCGACGGCCTCAATCCCAGCCTCTTCGAGAAAATGATTCAGAGCTATCTCCTCTGTTGCCATAGACTTGGACTTGACCGCTGTCCTGACATTATGCTCTTCGGCGATTTGGAGCACGATTCGCCGCGCATCTTCAGCTGTCTCCGCCCAATGGACATGTCCACCCGCTGATTTGACTCTTTCCTCCAAAAGCGATAGATACACATCCATGTTTTTGATGGTATGCAGGCGGATATCCGAGCCTATCTGACGAAGTTGTTCCCACTGTGGAAGCTCGGCTACACGTGCCGCGCGTCCACTGACGAAACGGCTGGTTGCCTGTTGCACAGCCGAGGGAATGCTGGGGGGCACATGCTCGCTATATTCTTCAAAGCCAATGTAAGCGGGGGTCTCGTTCATAATTTATACAAATAATTTTATGATTCTTTTGAGGCCAGCAAATCGATAATGTGCATCGCGCGGATCTTCGAGCCCGTCTTATGCAAACCGCCAGCGACATTCATCAAGCAACCCGGCTCACACATCACAACAGTATCCGCGCCGCTGGCAACAATGTCATTCACCTTATTTTCCATCATGGCGCGGCTGACTTCCGGGAACGTAACGGTGAAGGAACCCCCGAAACCACAACAAGTTTCTTCTTCCTTCAGGGAGATAAATTCCAATCCTTTTACGGAATTGAGCAGGGCCTTTGCTTCTCTTTTGAGTCCCAGCTCGCGTAAGTAATGACAGGTCGCATGGTAGGTGACTTTATGTGGATAAACAGCTCCTACGTCAGTCACCTGGAGTACATTTACCAGGTATTCAGTGAATTCAAAGGTGCGGGAGGCCACATCTAATGCAAGGCGATGTTCTGCTGTGCCCTCCTTGAACAGTGAAGGATAATGATGCCTGACCATGCTTACACAGGAACCGGAGGGTCCAATAATCGGTGCGTCACTCTTTGAAAAGGCGTGGATAAAGTTCAACGCGACGGGACGAGTCTGATCTTCAAAACCATTGTTGAAAAGAGGTTGCCCGCAACAAGTCTGGCCAGCAGGAAAAACTAAATCCACACCCAGGTTTTCCAGGATGCGCGTCATATTTTGCAGAGTAGAGGTATAAAACTGGTCCCCGAGGCAGGTGATAAACAATTGTGCTTTCGGCATAATAACTAACGCAAAAATGCTTCCTGCAAACCGCCGTCCACGCTGATGATCTGGCCGGTCGTTTTGCTAAATTTATTACTGCTCAATAGATACGCAACTTCGGCTTGATCGGCAAGTGTGATGGGAGACTTCGTAAGTGTTCGCTGGGCATAGAAATTTGCCAATTTATCGCGTAACGACTCCGTGCTTTCGCTTTCATCGAAAGAAATATTATATTTGGTGAGGGAACTGACCACACGGTCACGCGGAAACATGCTGCTCCCCTCTACCACCGTGGCAGGTGCCAAACCATTCACTCGCACAAAGGGAGAAAGTTCAATGGCCAGTTCACGCACGAGATGATTGGCAGCGGCTTTGCTTGTATCATAGGCAAAAGAGCCTTGCTTGGCAACTGCGGCATTTGCACTCGTTGTAATCACCAGGCTGGTATTCAATTCCTGTGCCTGCCAGATTTGTTTTGCCTCGTCCGCGACCAGATAGGGACCGGTCACATTGATTGCATAGGTCAATGCCCATTTGTCATCCGGGATGCGACCGGCTCGATCCGGGGAGACAAAAATTCCGGCCGTAATAATAATATTATCGACGCCACCATAGGCAAGAATAATCTTTCCAAACAGGGACCGAATGCTTTCCCGTTTGGTAATATCCACGCCTAGCCCAAGAGCAGGGCCGCACCCTGAAATACCTGTACCGGCTACGCCAATGCCAACGCCATAGGTATCAATCAATTCTTTGGCTGTTGCCTGCGCAGCTTCTTCCGAAAGATCTGCGCAAACGACATGAGCTCCTTCTTTGGCAACGCGGTGCGCCGTTGCTTTACCGATCCCACTTCCGGCGCCGATCACCACAACTACATTACGGGCAAATTCCTTTTCAGGAGGCATGCGTTTCAATTTGGCTTCCTCCAACAGCCAGTATTCGATATCAAACGCCTCCTGGCGCGGCAGCCCCTGATACTCACTGATCGCTTCTGAAGCGCGCATCACTTCAATTGCCAGGGAATAAAATTCTGCCGTCACGCGGCTCTCGCTTTTGTTTTTACCCCAGGCGATTAATCCTAACCCTGGAATAAGCATGACTGTTGGATTGGGATCGCGCATCGCGGGCGAATTTGGATGCTTATTGGCTTCGTAATAAGCAGCATAATCGGCACGATAGGCAACCAATCCTTTTTCCAGTTTTTCGATCAAGGTTTCGTATGATTCTCCCTGTGGATTCCAATCTACAAACAGTGGCTTGATCTTCGTTCTGAGAAAATGATCTGGACAGGAAGTTCCAATTTCAGAGAGGCGGACCGCATCTGCACTGTTCACAAATTGAAGTACATTATCCGTCACGTGGACGGTGCCTATAAATCGGTTTGCCTGTGAGACCATCCCGCGCAATTTTGGGAGTAATTTAATGAGAAGCTCATCCCGCGCAGTTTCATCTAGAGATGTATATTTTTGCCCACCAAACGTTTTTTCACCCTTGTCGTGTTGCTCGATGTAGCGGGCCGCCTTTTCAATCAGACTCAAGGTCAAGTCATAACAAGCCTTATCCTCCTCCGCCCAGTTGATGAGGCCGTGCTGGCCCATTACCAGCCCTTTGAGGTCGGGATCTTGTCTCAATTTATCTCTCATGACTACCCCCAGGTCAAAGCCGGGCC
>DATFQC010000243.1:0-5641 GCA_035264425.1 Anaerolineales bacterium | reverse complement strand
GATGGCTGTCAGTCCCGTTTATGCGATTACGGGGAATTTTGTGAAAGATTTCGAACATCCCTTTGTGGGGCTGGCTGTCTTCTATGATTCCAATGGAGATTTCATCTGGCGTTGTAGTGGGGCATTAATTAGCCCACTCACGTTCCTGACCGCCGGGCACTGCGCCGATACAGTTGGGGGAGCGGTGACCGCTCGGATTTATTTCCAGCAAGATGCTGGTGTTAACTATGATCCCGCCACTCAGCAGGACCCGGTCACGGGCTATCCCGATTTCTGTGCGGCAGGCACGCTGGGTAGCACTTGTGCGACAGTGAGCGAGGGCCATATCTATAACTTTGGCTTCACCGGTGCACTTACCATCCCCCAGACGCACGATGCTGGTTTGCTCATCCTGGACCAGGCAATCGAGCTTTCCGAGTACGGTCAGCTTCCAGAGGCGGGAATCCTTGACCAGTTAGCCATCTCGCGCGGTACACAGGACACTATCTTTACAGCCAGTGGTTATGGACTCACCTATAAGGAACAGGTACAGAACGGCAAGCCCAACATTTCCTTCCGTGAACGCCTCATGGCAGAGGCGACATTGGTGAACCTGAATAGCTCGTGGAATGCTGGGTTCAACCTCCAGACCAATGGCAACGGTGCAGGGAAAGGTGGCACATGCAACGGTGACTCCGGCGGACCGGTATTTCTGGGCCACACCTCCTCGAACCTGATCGTGGGGATTACTTCCTTCGGGTTGAACTCCTTATGCCGTGGTAGTGACTTTGCCTACCGCGTCGATCAGGCTGATGTGCTGGCATGGATTTACAGCCTAATGCAATAGGTCAGGCAGTTTTGCTATATCTTATAGCGGGATAAATACCATTTTGAAAAACAGGCTGGCAGCACTGCCAGCCTGTTTTCATATATAGATTCTATATGGCTTTATCTGATTTCTTACACAGTCAAAATAAGATAAGGACAATTCAAACTAATACAACAGGAGACAAGCCATGACCTTCTATCTTCAAACATATCCCTTCGACTTTGCTCAGGACAGGCCCTATCGCCGTATGGCGCGCCGCCAAGCTGAGAACCACGAGCAGACTCTTGGCATCAACGTCCGCGAAGATGCCGAGCATGACGCCTATGTTCTTTCCGCGCTGGTGCCAGGTCTCAACGCTGATGAACTGAACATCCAAGTGCTGGAGGATGTCGTCCGCATCCAGGGTGAATACAAGCAAAGCGCGCCGCAAAGTGGTGGCGCGGACAAGGCGGATGACAGCAGCTACCTCGTGCGCGAATTGCCCACTGGTTCCTTCACGCGGACCCTGCGTCTGCCAGCTCCCATCGACGCGGATCAGGTCGAAGCGAACATCACGGATGGTGTTTTGACGCTGCGACTGCCCAAGGCAGAATCCGCCCGACCGAAGCAGATCAAGATCAAGTCCAATTAAGAAACGAGAAATCAAGCGATGGACCGCGTGCCTTGGGCGCGCGGTCTTTTTCTTTAACAAGAAGTAACAGTCTCCTAGGCATAGCCAACGTGTATAATTCTGCCAGCCCACCGCTCATACCTAAGGCGTGCGGTACTTTGTACTCCTGGAGAAAATTTGTGCGTCCAAGATTCATTATTCTCTTCGTTGTGATCACTGTTGTTTTAAGCGCCTGTGGGGGAGGCCAACCTGCAGCGACTTCCACACCTATTCCCACCGACACGCCACTTGTTCCCCCAACATTAACCGCGACGCTGACGGTGCCTCTTGCCATTCTGATCGTGCCGGCGGATCTCGACCCCGATGCTTCGAATCTTTATCAGAAAACCGTTTATGATCTCACCCAGACTTCCGGGATTCGCTTTCAGGTGCGGAATGCATTGACACCTGCCGAACTTGAACCGGGTTTACAGGTGGTGATCGCATTTCCACCGGACCCCGGGATTGCTGCGCTGGCTACCGCCGCGCCGGAAGTGCAGTTTCTGGCGATCAATATTCCTGAGGTCACTGCGGGTGGAAATATCAGCGTCTTGGGAAATAATTCGCAAACAGATATTTCAGGTTTTCTGGCAGGCTACACCGCCGCGATGATCACTGATGACCATCGCATCGGCATGTTGATGCCGAAAGATAACCCAGACGCGTTGCGGGCTCTGAACGCCTATGCCAGTGGGATGGCGTTTTATTGTGGTATTTGTCGTCCGTTCTATTATCTCCCCTGGACATTTCCCCAGTATCTTGAAATTGCGGCAGACGAGGATAAAACGAATTATGACGCGTATGCCGATATCCTGATGCTACAATACAAGGTCCAAACCATTTATCTGTATCCTGATATTGCCACGCCTGACCTCGAAACCTACATTGGCACAACGGGCACGTCTATGATTGGGACAGTCAGCCCGGAACAACGTCCGGCAGGGTGGGTGATGACCATTCAGCCCGATATCATCAAAGCAGTTCAGAATGCCTGGCCCGATCTGCTTGCAGGCAAAGGAGGGATCACAGTCCAATCGCCGCTTGGCCTGGCTGATATTGATCCGACCCTTCTTTCCCCGGGCAAGCAGCGCCTCGTTGATCAGACTCTCAGTGACTTGCAAACAGGCCTGATCAACACAGGCGCGAATCCATAAGGAATGAAAATCAAAATGCCCACGCACGCGTGGGCATTTTGATTCAGCGTGACGCTGAAAGGAGAAGGAGGAGAAAAGATGGAATGAAACCTAAAGAGTCACGCCCAGAAAAACGGGCGCTCGCTCCACGCGTTGACCATGTCCGAGCCAGGCCATGGCTTTGACAACCAGCACAGCCGGATTGACAGGTTTGACGAGACATTCGTCTGCGCCTTCCTGATTGGCTTCGACAATTTCATCAACCGTATTGGCATTGATCAGCATCAAAATAGGACCGCGGCTGGCTGCTCGTAACCCGGCTAACAAATCAGCTCGATCTGGTTTTGATAAGTTAATATCAACCAGCATCAAAGAAGGACCGATCAGCCGCGCGCTTTGCAGGGCGTCTGAGACATTGGATTCAGATAAAACAATACAATTCCTCTGATTGAAGAGAGCATCCCATATGGCAACATTTTCCTGTCGGTCAGAAACGATCAACACTGTATGAAGGGGGATAGTATCCACATCGGTTTTCCAAGTAACCATAAGGCACCGCCTTTCATTCTATTATTAATACTCAATAACTTGACGGAAAATCGGTTGGCATGTTACACTCCACAACGTTAGAATATCCTTAATGAAAGGAAGCGCACGACCGATGGCAAAGCAGCAGTTTACGATCTTTGCAGAATCTTTCCGCAAATTTTCCAGCGGAAATTTTGATTCTCGGAGTGCGCCTACTCATCGTTAACTTACACGCAATGTAATTAGCGGCCACGGTGCACTCGCCCGTGGCCGTTTTGATTCACGTCAGTATGCGTTCATAGGCAATGCCTGTGACCGTTTTTATTTTTTAGGAACCGTTGGAGGAACCATGTTTGATATACAGACACAACTGTACGAAGGCCAGGATATTCGTTTTGGGCCTATTGACCACGAGAAAGATGCAGAGATCGAAGCCAAATGGACGCATGACTCTGATTTCATGCGTATGATGGATACCGCTCCTGCACGGCCCATGTCGGCCGCGCTGATCAAGAAACAATATGAAAAGCTTGAAAAGCAGATAGAGGAAAGCAAGAATCTCTATCACTTCACGGTCCGCGCCAAAACGGATGACCGCTTGATGGGTAGCGCAGCGGTGCAACGAATTGAGTGGACGAATGGCAATGCTTTTCTGCGCCTGGGCATTGGTGCGGCGGAAGATCGCGGCAAAGGCTATGGCACCCAGGCCTTACAGATGTTATTGCGCTTTGCATTCGCCGAACTGAACCTGTTCCGCGTAAGTGCCATGGTGCCGGAATACAACGAGACGGCCATTGCTTTGTTGAAAAAGTTTGGCTTCACCCAGGAAGTCTGCCGGCGTAAAGCACTTGAGCGGGATGGCCGGCGTTGGGACTTTTATGTTTTCGGTTTGTTAAAAGATGAATGGCAGGACCGGGCTCGGGCCTAGTCTGATTGAATCAAGGAGGCAGCTATGAAAGATCTGTTTCGCGGAGAACTCATCCGCTTTTCATTGGAAGAACCAGAAGTGCGCGCCAAAGCAGAAGTCCGCTGGCAGCGTGATACGGAATTCAATCGCCTGGCCGATAGTGATCCTTCTCAATTAACTTCTGAGAAAAAAATCAAGGAATGGTTTGAGAAGCAGTCTGAAACTGGCCCCAAGGCCGACCGTTATTCGTTTTCCGTTCGCACACTGCAAGGGGATCGATATATCGGTTTCCTCGGTTTGTGGGTAGATCTCATCCACAGCGAAGCCTGGGTTGGACTCGGCATCGGCGAGCGTGAGTTCTGGAGCAAGGGTTACGGCTCGGACATGATGAGACTGTGCCAGCAATATGTCTTTGCGGAATTGGGCCTTCAGCGCCTGTCACTTGGCTTGCATGAATATAACCCGCGCGCCTTGCGATCCTATGAGAAGTGCGGCTTTCGTCTGGAAGGCCGTACACGCCAGGATCTGATGCGCGAAGGGAAACGATATGATTCACTATGGATGGGCATCTTGCGGGACGAATGGTTGCAGATGCACAACGGAGAGCATCAATGAAAGACATTTTTACAGGAAAGCTTGTGCGTCTTTCCGCGTTTGATCCGGAAGAGTTGAGCAAAGCGCTTCCGCGCTGGTATCGGAATTCAGAATATTTTCGCCTGCTTGATTCCTCAGCGCGACCGCTGAAATCCTCAAAAGCAGCCGCAAAATGGATGGAAGAGGAAGTGGGTGAGATGCTGCTTCAAAGTTATTACTTTAGTATCCGCACCCTTGCGGAAGACAAGCTGATCGGCGAACTGGAACTCGATGTGGTGAACTGGCCCGGACGGGATGCCTTTGTGGCGCTTGGCATTGGTGAAACTGACTACTGGAGCAAGGGCTATGGGACCGATGTGATGAACGTTCTGTTGGTCTTTGCCTTCACGGAGATCAACCTGAGGCGAGTCAGCCTGGGCGTATTTGAATATAACCCGCGCGCGATCCGTTCCTATGAAAAAGCCGGCTTCCGCCATGAGGGACGTTTACGCTGTTTACTAAACCGTGAAGGCCGCCGCTGGGATAATCTTTTCATGGGCATCCTGCGCGAAGAATGGCTTGCGTTGAATCCGCAATAAGGAAAACAATATGCAAAGGCGATCATACACAGGAATGCAAGATATAAAAGCGATGCTTGACCTGCTCAGCGAAGGATGCAAGGCACACAATGGTACGCATTACGTCCATCGTGGTGACTTGCAATGGTGGCTTTTTTATTCAGATATTCCGCTTGAAACCTGGCTATCCAACATCTATCTTTGGTTTGAAGGAGAATGTCTCATTGGCTGGGCATTGCTTTCAGCGCAAGAACAATCCTTCGATGTTTTTGTTCTGCCTCATCTACGCAACAGTGGGCAGGAGCGCGAGATCTTGGATTGGTCTCTGGAGCATATGTCTATGGTGGATAGCTTCCAAAGCATTTGGATTGCTGAGGAAGATGATGTACGCATTCGCTGGATGGAGGGTCATGGATTCACAATGGAGCAGGAATATACGCCCTATTTCAAGCGGTCATTAGCTGG